>SXOM01000473.1 GCA_005776735.1 Pseudomonadota bacterium | reverse complement strand
GACGCACGGGCTGGGCCACGGCGCGGGGGCCGCGCTCGACGTGTCGGCCAAGACATCGGGAGAGGAGCCCTCCGGCTCGGCGCATGCACCAACACGGCGATGGTGTTCAACCCAGTCGACGTGGCGGACAACCTGAAGAAGCACGGCGGGTACATTCCTGGCATCCGGCCCGGGCGGCAGACGGCAGAGTACATCGACCACATCCTGACGCGGCTCACCGGCGTCGGCGCGCTGTACATGGCGGGCATCGTCATCCTGCCCGTCGTGCTGTCCGGAATGGGCGGGACGCCCTTCGCGTTCGGGGGAACGGGGCTGCTCATCGTTGTGAACGTGTCACTGGACACGGTGGCCCAGATCGAGGCCCAACTGCTCACTCAGCACTACGACGGGATCAGTGGCCCGCAGGCCCCCGGCATGTCGGGTGGCCGCCGCCGGCTGCTGGCGAACTCGTCTCCGGCTTAGGGGAACATGATGTTCGTCCTGCTCTTCGGGCCTCCGGGCTCTGGCAAGGGAACCCAAGCGTCGGCGCTCGCCGGCCGCTTGGCCGTGCCCCACGTGGCGACCGGGGACATCTTCCGGAAGCACCTGCGCGAGGGTACCGATCTCGGGCGCCTGGCGCGTAGCTACATGGACAAGGGGCAACTCGTGCCCGACCTGGTCACTTGCGACCTTGTCGCGAGTCGCCTAGGCGAGGCCGACGCGGCCGGCGGAGTGCTCTTCGACGGGTTTCCGCGCTCGGTGCCGCAGCTCTACTGGCTGATTGGGCACCTGGCCGGAAAGGGTCGGGCGCTGAGCGCGGTCGTCAATCTTCGCGTTCCGGACGAGCTGATCCTCGGCCGCATGACGGGGCGGCGCACGTGCACGAACTGCGGCGCGACCTATCACGTGGTTTCCGCGCCTCCGGCGGCCGACGGAACGTGCACGCGCTGTGGCTCGGCCGTCACCCAGCGTCGGGACGACCAGGAGGAGGTCGTTCGCGACCGGCTCGTGGCCTACGCGGACCAGACCTTTCCGTGCCTGGCGCAGCTCCGCGACCGCACGCCCGTCCACGACGTCGATGGCGTGGGCAGCATTTCGGAGGTCCAAGGTCGGATCTTCGGCGCCCTCGCGCTGTAGATGATCCCCATCAAGGAGCCGTGGGAGCTCACCGTCATGCGGACGGCCGGGCGCAAGCTCGCCGAGGTGGTGGAGCGTGTTCGCGAGCGTGTGGCCGACGGTGTGACCACGCGCGACCTCGACCGGATCGCCGAAGAGGCCATCCTGGCCGCGGGCGCCAAGCCTGCGTTCAAGGGGTACAAGGTCGGACGGGCGGTGTTTCCCGCCACGATTTGTGCGTCGGTGAACGAGCAGGTTGTGCACGGGATTCCGTCCAAGCGGGTGCTCCGCGCGGGCGACGTGGTGTCCCTGGACTTCGGGTTGGTGTATGGCGGCTACTACGCCGACATGGCCTACTCCACCTGCATCGGCGAGGCCGACCCGGACGCCGTGCGTTTGGTGGCCGCGACCGAGGAGGCCCTCCGACGCGGGATCGCCAAGGCCCGAGTGGGTGCGCGAATCGGGGACATCGGCCACGCGGTGGAGTCGTTCGTCCGCCCCCAGGGCTTCGGGGTGGTCACGCAGATGGTCGGGCACGGCATCGGGCGGAAGATGCACGAACCACCGAGCGTGCCCAACTACGGCAAGCAGGCGACCGGGGACCTACTTCGGGCCGGAATGGTCATCGCGATCGAGCCGATGATCACGCTCGGCACCGACGACACGAAAATCCTCGGCGACCAGTGGACAGTGGTCACCGAAGACAATAGTCGCTCGGCCCACTTCGAACACACGGTGGCGATCACCCCGGCCGGGCCAGAAGTTCTGACCCTTCCAGGTTGAACCACCGATTCGAGTGGGAAAAACGCGGGTAACTCCGCATCAATCGTCCGTTGAACCGACTCACGTCGGCGAGGAGCAATCGTGAAGGTCAAGGCCTCCGTCAAGGTCATTTGCGACAAGTGCCGCGTCATCAAGCGCCGCGGCATCGTGCGCGTCATCTGCGAAACCGCCAAGCACAAGCAGCGTCAGGGCTAGGAGGTTCCATGGCACGCATCGAAGGCGTCGATCTCCCGCGCAACAAGCGCATCGACATCGCGCTCGGCTACATCTACGGCATCGGCCGCGCCAACGCCAAGGTCATCTTGGAGCGCGCGCAGGTCGACGGCGCAACCCGCACGCACGACCTCACCGAGGTCGAGGTGGCCCGCATCCGCGAGGTCATCCAGCGCGAGGTCCGCGTCGAGGGCGAGCTCCGCAAGGAGGTCGCGATGAACATCAAGCGGCTCATCGACCTGGGGTCCTACCGTGGCTCCCGGCACAAGAAGGGCCTCCCGTCGCGCGGCCAGCGCACCCACACCAACGCGCGTACCCGTAAGGGCCCGCGTCGTACCATCGCCGGCAAGAAGGTCGCGACCAAGTAGGAGGACCCACCGATGAGCAAGCAAGATTCTGGAAAGAAGGTCAAGCGCGTCAAGAAGAACGTGCCGGTGGGCGTGGTGCACATCCAGAGCACCTTCAACAACACCATCGTCACCATCACCGACATGGTGGGCAACACCGTGGCGTGGTCGAGCGCCGGCGTGAAGGGCTTCAAGGGCTCGCGTAAGAGCACGCCGTTCGCGGCCCAGCTCGTGGCGGAAGACGCCACGCGCAAGGCGATGGAGCATGGCATGAAGACGGCGGGCGTCGTGATCCGGGGCCCCGGCTCCGGGCGCGAGTCCGCGTTGCGGGCCATCGCCGCAACCGGGTTGAAGGTCACCTCGATCGTCGACCAGACCGCAATCCCCCACAACGGCTGCCGCCCGCCCAAGCGTCGCCGCGTGTGATTCCTGGGCGCCGCATTCGCGGCGCCCCTCAGCCTGGCCAGCACCACGCCGTCGTCCGACGGCGTGGCCCTTTCCCAGGCGGGCGATGAGCCGGCTCGGCCAGCCGTGCAAGAAGCCCGCATCTGGAGCCTGATTCCAATGAGCAACGAATACGTGGTCAGCAACTGGCGCGCGCTCATCAAGCCGCGTCGCATCGAGCGCGACGGCGCTTCCCACGGCACGTACGGCAAGTTCGTCGTTCGTCCGCTGGAGCGTGGTTTCGGCATCACGCTGGGCAACTCGCTCCGGCGTGTGCTCCTGTCGAGCCTTCAGGGCGCGGCCGTCACGAGCCTCAAGCTCGAGGGCGTGCTGCACGAGGTCTCCTCGATCCCGGGCGTCGTGGAGGATGTCACCGACATCATCCTCAACATCAAGGGAATCCTGGTGAAGACTGACCGGATGGAGCCGATCCGCGCCGTCATCGACGTCGAGGGTGCGGCCGGGGACATTCGGGTCGTCCGGGCCAAGGACATCCGGTTCGACGCGGCCGCCGAGGTGCTGAACCCCGAACACGCGATCTGCACCATCACCGGCAGCGGGCGGTTCCACGCCGAGATGTCGGTCGCGATGGGCAAGGGCTACGTCCCGGCCGAGCGCGGCGGAAACAAGGAGCTGCCGATCGGCACGATTCCGGTCGATGCCATCCACATGCCGGTGCGCCGCGTGAAGTTCACCGTCACCAACGCCCGCGTCGGGCAGCGGACGGACTTCGACAAGCTCACGCTCGAGGTGTGGACCAACGGCGCGGTTTCGCCGGAGGACGCCGTGGCGTTCGCCGCGAAGGTGCTCAAGGAGCAGCTCCAGGTCTTCATCAACTTCACCGAAGAGGACGAGCCGTCCGGTGGTGAGGAGCCCAAGGCGCAGGAGAGCTTCAACGAGGCGCTGTTCAAGCGCGTCGACGAGCACGACCTCTCGGTCCGCTCGGCCAACTGCCTGCAGAACGCCGGCATCGAGTACATCTGGCAACTCGTCGAGCGCGCCGAAGCGGAGATGCTCAAGACGAAGAACTTCGGTCGTAAGTCGCTCAACGAGATCAAGGAGCTCCTTTCGGAGCTTGGGCTCTCGTTGGGCATGAAGCTCAACAACTTCCCGAAGAACCGCGCGTAGGCGCGGGTCGAAGGAGTCCATCATGCGTCATCTCAACGCCGGTCGCGGCTTCGGCATCAGCTCTTCTCACCGCAAGGCCATGTTCAACAACATGGTCACCTCGCTCATGAAGCACGGCCGCGTGCAGACGACCGAGGCCAAGGCCAAGGAGCTCCGCAAGATCGCCGATCGCGTCATCACCTTCGCGAAGAAGGTGCCCAACGCGTCGCTCGCAGGTCTCGAGGGCGGACCGCTCGCGGAGGCCAAGGCTCGCCGGGTGCATGCCATCCGTCTCGCGCGCCGCTACGTGGCCGATCGCGACGTGCTGGAGACCATCTTCACCGAGTACAGCGACCGGTACGCCCAGCGTCCGGGTGGCTACACGCGGATCCTGAAGCTCGGTCGTCGCGCGGGCGACAACGCGCCCATGGCCCTCATCGAGCTGGTGACCGAGGTCTACGCCCCCGCGGCGGAGTAGCTCGGCGTCCGATGCGGGCGCGCCCCCCGGGGGTGCGCCCGTTTCGCGTTTTTGGGGATGCCCGAGGTGGTGGTGGCCCCATGGGGGCCGCGCCGCAACCTGCCAGGAGGCCAGACACCGGCTCCCGCGCGGCCCGGCGCCAGCGCGGCACCCCACCGGCGAGCGACTAGTCCCGGATGAAGACGCTCACCTTGCCCGGCGCCTCGGCCGACGTCACGATCAGGTCGTCGCGGGCGTCCGCGTCGAGGTCGGCGGCCCACGCGGCGCTGCCGAAGAGGTTGCCGGCGTCGGTGTCGAAGAAGGACGGCGTGCCGGCCGCCATGACGTGGTCCCCGCCGGCACCAAGCGTGGCGAGGCCGATGCCGACGACCCAGCCCGCGCCAGGCGCGCCGGCCACCAGGTCGAGCGCGCCGTCGTCGTCGAGGTCGGCGACGGTCAGGCCGCGTAGGCCCGCGCCGTCGGTACCGCCGGAGAGGGTCGCATAGGCGCCCGCCGCCGGGTCCACGCCGAAGTCGGGGGCGCTCATCAGCCACGCGCGGCCGTCCGCCACCGCCGCGCCGTCGGCGGTCGTATTCGACACGACGACATCGTCGTAGCCGTCGCCGTTGGTGTCGGGGATGGGGAGGAAGAGCAGTCCGTAGGTGTAGTCACCCAAGTTCTCGAGGTCGCGAGGCGCGGTCGCGCCGCCCAACGCGCGCACGGCCGAGTCGACCCGAAACAAGGAGGTGGTGCCGTCCGCGTTGGCCAGCCCCACCGCCAGCTCACCGAGCCCATCGCCGTCGGCATCGCCGATCGCGACCGTGTCGGCACAGGTGTCGTCGGCCCCGACGCTCCAGTCGGCCTCGTCGAGGCTGCCGGTGCCGCTCAGGGCGCTCCACGTGGACACGGCCACGGGCCCGTTCCCGAGCGCGCAGCCGACGAGCAGGGTTCCGGCCTCCGGACTGGCCAGCACCGCGCCGGCGGAGTCGTGGTCGATGGTGGCGCTGGCGACGGGCGAGGCCGCCGTGAGCTCGGCCATGGGGAAGAACTCGACGGTGTACGCGGTGGCCGAGCCCACCGCCAGCGACGGTTCGCCGGTGACCTCGGACAACAACATCGCGAGCCCGGTGTAGCCGGTGCCCGCGATGCTGGACAACTTCTCCGCCTTGGGCGTGATGATGCCCGTCACGGACGGGAGGATGTAGACCAGACCGTAGGGGACCTCGTTCCCCTCGGCGTCGTAGCCGAGCGTGGTGGGCGCCCCCACGGCGAGCTCGCCGCGGTCGTCCCCGTTGAGGTCGGGGAGCACCACGAGCGAAGTGCCGAGGCCGTCCTCATTGGCGCCCGAGTCACCGGACGCGCGGGCGGTGGCCTCCGACACCGAGATGTGGTCCACGACGGTGTCGCAGTCGTCGTCCTTCTCGTTCCACACCTCGTCCATTCCGGTGTTCACCTCGACGTCCAGATCGTCGCAGTCGCCACCCGCGTGGATCGTGGCCTCCTGGCCGTCGTGGTCCTGGTCCCAGTCGTTGTCTCCCAGGCAGTCGGCGTCGGTGCCGTCGTACCAGACCTCGACCGCGTCGGGATTGACCTGTTCGGGCGTCAGCCCCCCCTCGTTCGGGTACTCCTCGCTCTCGTCGTCCCAGCAGTCCCGCCCGATGGGGAAGCCGTCGCCGTCGCAGTCCTCGCCGCCTTCCCACCCGTCGCAGTCGTTGTCGAGCAGGTCGTAGCAGATCTCGACATGGTCGGGATGGATGTCGGGATTGCTGTCGTCGCAGTCGGGGCCGCCGCCGCCGGCGCCGATGTGTCCATCCTGGTCGACGTCCGTGACATCGGTACCGTCGCAGTCTTCGTCGACGCCGTTGTACGGGATCTCGTAGTGGCCAGGGTAGATGTCGGCGTTGTCGGGAGCACAGTCGGCGGCGTCGGCGACGCCGTCGCCGTCGGAGTCGGCGGCCGCCGCGCCGGTGTCGGCCGTGTCCGCGTCCTTCCCCGAGTCGTCACCGGTGGAGCAAGCCAGGAACAGAGAGAACAGGAGCATGGCGACCTCGCGCGTGCCCGAGTGTACCTCCGCGGGCGCACGGCGCCACACCGGCCGCCTCCCCGCTTCGTGTGCCCCCAAAAAAGGCAGAGCCCGCGCTGGAAGTGGCCTCCCCTGCCCCTTCCAGCGCGTGGCCAGCCGGGCCGACTACGCTGCCGCTTCGTGCGTGCGCGCCGTCGCGTGCCCGAGAATGTCGTTGATCACCGCGGCGGTGGCCACGGACGCCAGCTCCTCATCTCCGTACATCTTGAGGAAGTGCTCATAGAAGTTTGAGATCAGTTCGCCGAGGTTCGTGTCGATCGTGGTGGTCATGCGGCCTCCCGGACTCGGTTGAGGTTGCTGCAACTTTCGTACCAGCGCCCTCGGGGTCCTGATCGGCGGGGATCCGCCGACCTGTAGAAGAAATACGCACGAACCGCGTCACCAGGTTTCGGACGTTGTCACGAATGTCGGACCGCGACGCGGCGCAGCGGGCCCGCCGCCGCCATCACGAGGCCGGACACCGACTCGGCGCCGTTCGCGAGGAGCTCTGCCGACGCCGCGTGCAGGGTGGCGCCGCTGGTGAGCACGTCGTCGACCACCAGGACGTGGCCGGCGACCCGCTGCACCGGGGCGAAGAGGTCGGGACCGGCCTCGAGGCGCTCGGCAAACGTCCGTTGTGACTGGGGGAGCCCCCAACGACGCCGCAGCGCCCAGACCACGGGGGCTCCGCTCACCTGGCCGATGCGCCCGGCCAGGATCTCCGGCAAGTGGATGCCCCGCGCCATCATGCGCCACGGCGTGGTGGGGACGGGCACGATGCTGTCCGGCTTGAAGGGGAGCCCGCGCTCCAGGCAGCACACGAGGTGCCCTTCGAGGAGGATGCAGGCGCGTTGGTCGAGGCCGAACTTCGTGCGGCGGACCAGCTCGCCCACCGGCCCGTCGTAGGTGCCGGTCGACCATGCATGGGTCATCAGCGTTCGGCGTGTCGAGATCGGCTGGAGCGCCGGCCGGAGCTGGGCATCGCAGGAATCGCAGATCGGCGATGCGTCCACTTCGGTGGTTCCGCACCCCAGGCACTCCCGAATCGCGATGAGGTCGAGCACGGCGCCCGAAGCTGCGCACCGCCGCGGAGACGTCAATCCCCGTGGTGGTAGGGGCTGCCCGTCCGGATGGAGCAAGCCCGGTAGAGCTGCTCGACGAGGAGCACGCGCGCGACGGCGTGGTTGAGCACCAGGTCGGACAGCCGCACGAGCTTCCAGGCCGCCGCACGCACCTCGGGGTCCAGGCCGTACGGCCCCCCGATGACGAAGACGAGCGGGTGTGCGCCGACCCGGGCCCCCGCCTCCAGCAACTCGGCGAACCCTTCGCTGGTGCGACTCTCGCCGCGTTCGTCGAGCGCGACGATCCGGGCCCGGCCACTCAGCTTGGGCAGCTTCTCGGTGATTCGGAACGGGAACGTCCGTTGAATCCGACGTCCCCAGTCTTCGCAGGCGGCGTCGGCCCACGCCGGCGCCCGCCCGGGCCCGGTGACGACGACCAGCTCCACCTATGCGTGCAGGGGGGCGCGGGGCCGCGGGGGGCGGAGCTCGGGAGACGTGAGCCCCGGTACGTCTACTCGCGGCGCGTCGGACCAGAGGGACTCGAGATCGTAGAACCCGCGCATCGGCTCGTCGAAGACGTGGACCAGGAGGTCGCCGAGGTCGATGAGAACCCACCGCGACGCATCGAGGCCCTCCAGGCCTACGGCGCGAACGCCCTTGGCCCGGAGGTCCTCGGCGACGCCCTCTGCGATCGCACGGACCTGCCGCCGGTTGCTCCCGTGGCAGATGACGAAGGTGTCGCAGTAGGCCGAGATGCCCCGCATGTCCAGGATCACGATGTCTTCGGCCTTCCTCGCCGCCGCGGCCTCGGCCGCCGCCTTCGCCAGTTCGATTGCTTCGATCTCACACCTCCGGTGGGGTCATTGGTTGATCACCCGCCAGGAGGTGAGCACCACGAAGTATTCGCCGTCGTCGGCCCGGAGCCGACGCCCGGCCAGCTCGAGGGTCGCGAGCTCGTGGCCCGCTTGGATCAGGAGCTCCAGCAGTTCGGTCGCCAGGACCCACCCGCCTTCGCCCGCCTGAAGGCGGAACGGCGCGGCGACGTCGGCCGCCGGGTCGCTCTCCGCGCGGACGATCTGACCGGTGTAGCGCCAGTCTCGTCCGGTCGAGACGACCCGGCGCGCGAGGAGCGCGGTAGACCACGCGCCGCTGCGCCCGAGCAACTCGACGGTGTGCGCCGGGTGGGCGGCCGCCTCGTCGTCTGCCGAGGCCGAGGTCGCCCCCGCCCGCTCTTGCAGCTCCTCGGCCGGGCATGCCCAGGCTCCGGGTGCGGTGGCGGTGATGAGCGAGGTGGCGAGGAGCAGCAACATGGCCAGTGTAGCGGGAGACGCGGCGGCCTTCAAGGCGCTGCTTCGGGGGAAGGAACGGCGGGGTCGCCGCCGAGCGCGGACATCGAGAACCGCAGCCGCTTCTGCGTCACCGTGCCCTCGGTCTCGGTCGTGAGCACCAGCTCGCCGGCCAGGCGCACCGCGGTGGCTTCGTCGATCCACACCTGGCCTTCGACCCCCGACACCGTCCGGGCCTTCCGCGGCGAGCCCCCGGCGGGGGACTCGGGGGTGAGCCCCAGCGCATAGCGGTGGACGCGTCGGGTCTCGATGATCTCCTCGCCGGCCTCGGTCAGCGAGACCCGGGACGAGAGCGGTCCCAGGGTCCGCGCCCAGGGGTCGGCTTGTTGTCCGAGCTCCATGCGCGCGACTTCGCTGTCTCCGGACCGGCGCCGCTCGCCCGACCGGCCCGCCTTGTAGACCTCGCCCTCCCACACCAGGGTCTCCGAAAGGCGCTCGCCACCGCGCTCGCGGACGTACTGCCAGTGCTCGTCGTCGCGCCACCGCAGGCGCGTGGTCTCTTCGACCACCGAAGCCTCGCCGCCCGCCGGCGTCGTGGTGGTCTGGGTGCGCGCCTCGAGCACGTACGCGCCGAGCGCCTCGGCGCTGGCGAACGTCGTGCGCTCCGCGGCGACCGGCAATGCGACCGGCTCGGCGGTCGTGGGCGCGTCAGCGCAGCCCAGGCTCCACAGGACGAGCAGCGGTCTCACCCAGGCGCCTCCACACCGCGTGTAAGACCTCCCGGATGCCCTGTCGCGCGACGGCGCTGATCACGAGCACGGGGACACCCTCGGCCTGAAACGCACGCGTGGCGGCCGCGACGACCGCTTCCGGCACCGCGTCGGCCTTGGTGAGGACCACCAGCTCGGGGCGTTCGGTGAGCGCTTCGTCGTAGCGGCGCAGCTCGTCGCGGAGCACCTTCCACCGCGCCAACGGGGCGAGCTCCTGCTCCTCGAGGGACACCAGGTGCAGGAGCATCCGCGTGCGCTCCACGTGGCGCAGGAACTGGTGGCCGAGACCCTTCCCTTCGGCCGCCCCCTCGATGAGGCCGGGGATGTCCGCGACCACGAAGCTCCCCTCGTCGCCCATCGACACCACACCGAGGTTCGGCACGAGGGTGGTGAACGGGTAGTCCGCGATCTTCGGCCGCGCAGCGGAGATGACGGAGATCAGCGTGCTTTTCCCCGCGTTCGGGTACCCGAGCAGGCCGACGTCGGCGACGAGCTTGAGCTCGAGCCCGAGGCGGCGGCTCACGCCGGGCCCCCCGGGGGTGGTGGTCTTGGGGGCGCGGTTGGTGCTGGTCTTGAAGTGCAGGTTTCCCAGGCCGCCGATCCCGCCCTCGGCGACGGTACGCACCTCGCCGTCGCGCATGAGCTCGAAGAGCACGAGGTCCTCGTCGAGGTCCTTCACGAGCGTGCCGACCGGCATGCGGATCACGAGATCTTCGCCATAGGCGCCCGTCATCTGGCGGAACCCGCCCGCCGAGCCGTCCCCGGCCTTCCAGGTGGGGCGCGTGCGGAGGTCGAGCAGGCTCGTGAGCTGCGCGTCGGCCTGCACCAGCACGTGGCCGCCGCGGCCGCCGTCGCCGCCGTCGGGGCCCCCGAGCGGCACGAACTTCTCGCGGCGCATGGAGCTGCTGCCGCGGCCGCCGCGGCCCGACGTCACGGTGATCTCGACCTCGTCGATGAAGCGCATGGCGCGGGGGCTAACCTGCCCTGACCGGTCGGCCTCCGCAGGGCGCGCGGCGCGCGCCGGACTCTGCCCGGCGGGCTCGCCCGCGCGGACGGTCGCGGCGCGCCGCCCCAAGGGCGTTTCGGGGCCCTTCGGAGCCCGCGGCGGCATAGACGGCGGTTCCCGTGCGCTCCTCGCTTCGTGCCGAGCTTGGCTCCCTGATTCACCTCGCGTGGCCCTCCAGCCTTGGGATGGCGGCGTTCATGGCGATGAACGTCATCGACACCATCAGCGTCGGGCAGCTCGGGTCGTTGGCGCAGGCCGGGGTCGGGGCCACCCACGCGTGGGGCCTCAGCGGTGCGGTCCTGGCGATGGGGGCGGTGCGGGCCGTCGAGCCGATCGTCGCCCAGGCGCACGGGGAGGGGGACCGCGAGGCGTCGGGGCAGGCACTCGTTCGAATCCTGGTTTTGTCCATTCCGCTCGCTGCGTTCGCTGCGTTCTGGTACGTGATGGCCGGTCCCGGGCTGCGCTTCCTCGGCCAACCGGAGTCGGTGCTCCCGTCCGCGACGGCCTACGCACACGCCTACGCGGTCTCCTGGTTCCCGGCGTTGTTGGTCCAGTCCCTTCGCGCGTTCCTTCAGTCGTTGGGCGTCGTGCGCCCGGCCATGATCGTGATGGTCGGCGGCGCGCTGCTCAAGGTGCCGCTCAACGTCGCGCTGATGGGAGGGTTTGGGCCGGTGCCCGCGCTCGGCGTCACCGGGGTCGCGCTCGCGTCGATCGTGGTCGAGCTCCTGATGCTGGGTGCGCTCGTCTTCGCGACGCGCTCGGTCTTGCGGGAGTACTGGCCGAGGACGCCGGACTTCGGCGTCGCGGGCCTGTGGCGCCTGTTCCGGCTCGGCCTGCCGCTCGGCGTACAGATGGGCACCGAGTTCTGGGCGTTCGCGACGATGGCGATGATGATGGGCCGGCTCGGTCCCGACGCGATGGCCGCACACCAGGCCGCCTTGAACCTCGCTTCGGTCACGTTCATGTTCCCGCTCGGCGTGAGCACCGCCGCTTCCGCCCGCGTCGGACACCGCTTCGGGGCCGGGGAGGACTGGGCAGATGCGGCCAAGGCGGCGGTGCTGCTCGGTGTGGCCCTGCAGATCACGTCGGGCCTGGTCTTCTGGGGTCTGGGCCCGGAGCTGGTCAAGCCGTACAACCCCGATCCCGCGGTGCGGGCGATCGCGGCGAGCCTCACGCCGATCGCGGCGGCCTTCCAGCTCTTCGACGGCATGCAGGTGATCGGGTTCGGCGTGCTCCGCGGCGCAGGCGACGTGCGGGTTCCGACGCTCGCGAACCTCGTCGGGTACTACCTTTTCGGGTTGCCGCTCGGCTACTGGCTCGGCTTGCGCGCCGGCTGGGGCCCGGAGGGCATCTGGTGGGGCATCAGCCTGGGGCTGGCCATCGTGGGCACCTCGTTGTTGTTCCGCATCCGGTACGTCCACCGCCGCGGCGGCGTGCGCTTGAGGTAGACTCGGCCCGCCCATGTCCGCCCTGTTCCTGCTCCTGCCGGCGCTCGCCGTCCTCGCCCTCGCGTACCGGTACTACAGCGCGTTCCTCGCGGCGAAGGTGATGGTGCTGGACGAAGCGCGCGTCACACCGGCCATCCGCTTCGACGACGGGGTCGACTACCACCCGACGCACAAGTGGGTGCTCTTCGGCCCTCACTTCGCCGCCATCGCGGGCGCCGGGCCCCTCATCGGCCCGGTCCTGGCCATGCAGTTCGGCTATGCGCCAGGATTCTTGTGGCTTCTGCTGGGCGTGGTGCTCGGTGGAGCGGTGCACGACTTCGTGATCCTCGCCGCTTCGGTGCGGCGGGGCGGTCGGTCACTCGCCGCCATCGCCGCGGAAGAGCTCTCGCCCCGCTCGGGGCTGGTCACCTCGGTGGCGATCCTCTTCATCCTGGTGATCGCGCTGGCGGGACTGGCGTTGGCGGTGGTCAATGCGCTCTTCGAGAGCGCGTGGGGCACCTTCACCATCGCGATGTCCATTCCCCTGGCGTTGGCCATGGGCCTCTGGTTGTACAAGTGGCGCCCCGGCGACGTGCTCGGCGCGAGCACCTTCGGCGTGATCGGGATGATCGCCTGTGTCTTCCTGGGCGAACCCGTGGCGCGGTCGGCGTATGCGGCGTGGTTCACGCTGAGCCGGGGCGAGATCATCTTCGCGATCGCGGCGTACGGGTTCATCGCCAGCGTCCTCCCCGTGTGGGTGCTGCTCTGCCCGCGCGACTACCTGTCCTCGTACATGAAGCTCGGGACGATCGCGGCGTTGATCATAGGTATCATTTGGGTCAACCCCACGCTGCGGGCGCCGGCGTTCAGCGATTTCGTGGGCGGCGGCGGGCCGATCGTCCCCGGCACGCTCTTCCCGTTCGTGTTCATCACCATCGCGTGTGGGGCGATCTCCGGGTTTCACAGCCTCGTCTCGAGCGGTACCACCCCGAAGATGATCAAGAACGAGTGCGACGTGCGGGCGATCGGGTACGGCGCGATGCTCCTGGAGGGCCTCGTCGGGCTGTGTGCGCTCATCGCCGCCGCCTGCCTGGAGCCGGGGGACTACTACGCCATCAACGTCGCCACCGAGAAGTTCACGGCCATGGGCTTGTCGATGGTGAATCTCCCCACCTTCGAGGCCGAGATCGGCGAGGCGCTGGCCGGCCGACCGGGCGGCGCGGTGTCGCTGGCGGTCGGGATGGCCCAGGTGTTCCGTGCGATCCCCGGAATGTCGGGGTTGCTCGGGTCGTGGTACCACTTCGCCAT
>SXOM01000472.1 GCA_005776735.1 Pseudomonadota bacterium | reverse complement strand
GGTAGTCGTCGGCGCCGAGCACGAGCCCCACGAAACGGTCGAGCACGGCGCCCCGCGCGGTGAGCATCACCACCGGGACCCCGCTGGTGGTGCGGAGCTGGCGTAGCACCTCGAACCCTTCCAGGTCGGGCAACATCACGTCGAGCACGACCGCGTCGAAGGTGCCCCCCCGCACGCGCGCCAGGCCGGTCCGCCCGTCCGGCGCGCGCTCCACGACCACGCCGCGCTGGCCGAGCCAGGTCGCCAACATCGACGCCAGGCGGTCGTCGTCGTCGATGAGGAGCACGCGCTCGGCCATGCGGGGCCCTATCCTCGCCGCTACTTGCCGTGGAAGCGGGCGGCCGCCTCGGCGAGGTCACGCCGCTGCTCGGGGTCGAGGACCTTGGCGATCTCCGCGACGCCGCTGACGACGATGCGGCTCGCTTCGTCGGCGAGCGCGAGGCCTTCCTTGCGGAGGCGTTCGAGCTCGGCGGCGTCGACCTGGTCGGCGGTCAGCGCCACCTTCACGTCGTCGTGCAGGGCCTCCTTCTGGTCGCGCAGCGCGAACAGCGAAGGGGCGACGCGGTCCAGGACCGCGTCGATGGCCGCTTCCTGCTCGGCGGTGGCGTCCACGCGGTCGTAGAAGAAGCCGGCGCCCTGGTCCATGCGCTCGCGCAGCTCTGCGGCCGTGGTCGGTGCGTCGCGCCCGTGGCAGCCGCCGAACCCGTGCCCGCGGGCGGCGTGGGCCACCGCGAACGGCACGGCGACCAGCGCGCCGACGAAGAGCGTGGCGCCGAAGAACCGACGCAGCCCGCCGCGCCGGCCGTGCCGGTGGCGCTTGCAGTCGTCGGTGCGCTTGGGGTTGGGCGTCGAAGACTCGGGGGTGGGGGTTTCGGTGGTGTCGGACATGTCGGGTTCACTCCAGGTCGGCCGGGTCCATCCCGGCCACACCGAAGAGTCTGGGCACGCCCTGTTGCGGGGGTTTTTCGGGTGCGTGAAGTAGTGTGAAGCTACCTTGGCCCGATGCTGCTCTGGCTGCTGGCCTGCGCCGACCCCCCCTGCGACTCGCCTCGCTACGTCGACGCCGACGGGGACGGCTTCGGCGACGTCTCCCGCCCTGCGGACGCGTGCGAGGGCGTGGCCCTTCCCGGCGATTGTGACGACGCCGATGCGGCCGTGCACCCCGCCGCCACCGAAGCCTGCAACGGCGGGCTCGACGACGACTGCGACGGCCTGGTGGACGACGCCGACCTCGACGTCGACGGGGTGGCCGAGCTGCACCTCGACGAAGACGGGGACGGCTTCGGCGCCGGGTTCGTCGCCGACGTCGGCTGCCCGCGCGACGGCTACACCGCCGACGCCACCGACTGCGACGACGGCAGCGCGTGGGTGTACCCCGGCGCCCCGGAGTGGTGCGACGGCGCCGACACCGACTGCGACGCCGCCACCGACGAGGCCGGCCTCGCGACGTTCTGGACGATCGACGGTCCGTCCGACCTCACCGCGACCCTCGCGGGCGCCGACCACGCGGCGGTGGAACTCCCCACACAGGGCTCCCTTTACGTGTGCGCCGGCGAGTGGCCGGCGCGGCTGCGGCTGGCCGCGTCGATCGACGTGATCGGTCCGGCGGGCGCCGAGGCGACCATCCTGGCCGCCGGCGGCGCCGGCACCGCGGTCGAGGTGACCGCCGACAGCCTGCTGTCCCGGGTAATGGGGCTCACGCTCGCCGGGGGCCTCGCCAGCGTCGATGTCGACGGCGACGGTGTGCTCGGTGGCGGCGGCCTGAGCTGCACCGGCACCGGAGTGCTCGAGACCGACGGCGTGGTGGTGGGCGGCGCCCGTGGCGACCAGGGCGGCGCCCTGTCCAGCTCCGGCTGCGACGTGTACCTGTGGGGTGGGTCGCTGCACGACAACGGGGCCGACGTCGGCGGCGCGGCGTGGGTGCGCGACGGTCACATCGAGTTCAACGCGGTCGCGCTCGAGGACAACCTCGCCGCGTCGGCCGGCGGCGCGATCTACGTCGACGCGCGCGACGACTACACCTTCCTCGCCATCACCGACCTGGTCGCGACGGGCAACCACGCCCCGATCGCCGGCGCCTACGCGGTGTACGGCGACGGCGAGGTGCAGATCTTCGGCATCGCCACCGACCGCTCCGGCATCCTCGCGAACACCTCCGACGCCGGTGGTGCCGTGGTCGTGGGGCCCGACGCCCTCGTCGAGTTCATCCGCGCCGACCTCGGGGTCGACGGCGGCGACGACGACAACGCCCCCGCCGACGTGAGCACGCCCGCGGGCGACTACGACTTCGACGACGACATCACCGGCTGGTGCACGGTGACCGGCTGTACGCTCAAGGAGGAGCTGCCGTAGGCAGCGTCAGGACGAAGCGGCTGCCCCCGCCGTCGCGGGGCAGGCACACCACGTCGCCGCCATGGTGGCGGGCGATGTCGCGCACCAGGGCCAGGCCGAGGCCCACGCCGCCGTCGCGCCCCTCCGCGTGGCCGGCCGCCCGGTAGAACGGCTCGAAGATGCGGCTGCGTTCTCCCTCGGGCACGCCCGGCCCCCGGTCCAGGACCTCCACGCGCCCGGGGGTCACGATCACCTCGATGGCGCCGGGGCCGCCGTGCCGACGGGCGTTCTCCACGAGGTTGCGGAGCGCCCGCCGCAACATCGTCGGGTCCCCGCGCACCTGCCCGTGGCCGGTCGTCGTGGCGCCCACGCGGGCGCCCTCGGCCGCGGCGAGGGCGGCGAGGTCGACCGCGGTCTCGACCCGCGCCGGCCGCCCCTGGAGCCGGCTCGCCAGCAAGAGGTCGCCGACGAGCGCGTCGAGCTCCTCCACGTCGGCGGTGGCGCCGGCGACCAGGGCCGCCCGCTCGGGGTTGTCGTCGTCGAGGAGCTCCAGCGCCATCCGGACGCGCGCCAGCGGGCTGCGGAGCTCGTGCGAGGCCGACGCCAGCATGCGGCGTTGCCCGTCCAGAAGCTCCTGCACCCGATCGGCCGCCGCGTTGAACCCGCGCCCGAGCTCGGCGACCTCGTCGTGCCCGCGGACCGGCGCCCGCGCCCCGAGCTCCCCCCGCCCCCACCGCTCGACCACCGCGCCGAGCCGTTCGAGGCGGCGCGTGATGCGGCGCGCCAGCGGCCAGGTGAGCGCGGAGGTGGCGAGCACCAGCACCACGAGCCCCGTCGCGAAGTGCCGCGGGTCCCACCGCCCGTGGTAGCCGAGGGCCAACCACCGCCCGTCGTCGAGGCGGACCGCCCCGTTGGGGCCGCGCTCCCAGCCGATCCACTGCACCGGCTCGCCCCCGAGGTCGGGAGGGGGGTGCGGGGTGTCGGAGGCGCCCACCCGGCGGCCGTCCGCGTCGAACAACGTGAGCCGCAGGTGCAGGCGGTCGCCGAGCGCGTCGACCCCGCCGTCGGGCGCGGTCGGGTCGAGCGACGCGGCCAACTGGCGCGCCACCGGGCCGAGCGGCTCGGGCACCCGGTCGTGGCCGAACAACGTCTGCGCGGTGGCGCCCGCCGCCAAGAACGACACCAGGACGATGGCGACGAACGCAGCGTAGATCTGCAGGTACAGGTGGCGGCGCACGACCCTCGCCTAATCCGCGTGGCGGGCGCGCCGCGACCGTCCCGAGCTCGATCGGGCCCGCCGCGCGCCCGGCGCGGTCACGGCGTGGTGCCGCCGCCCGGCCCCGGCCCCGCCCCGGGTCCCGGTCCC
>SXOM01000471.1 GCA_005776735.1 Pseudomonadota bacterium | reverse complement strand
CGAGGTCGAGCGTGCACTCCGCGTGCTCGACGGCGCGATCCTCGTCTTGTGCGCCGTCGCCGGCGTGCAGTCGCAATCCCTCACGGTCGACCGTCAGATGCGCCGGTACAACGTCCCGCGCCTCGCGTTCGTCAACAAGTGCGACCGCCAGGGCGCCAACCCGTACCGCGTCACCGAGCAGCTCAAGGAGAAGCTCGGCCACAACGCGTGCATGGTCACCCTGCCCATCGGCCTGGAGGACAAGCTCCAGGGCCTCGTCGACCTCGTGAAGATGCGCGCCTTCTACTTCCACGGCGACAACGGCGAGGACATCCGCGAAGCCGACATCCCGGCCGACATGGCCGACGACGCCGCGAGCTACCGCGAGGTCCTGCTCGACAAGGTGTCGATGTTCAGCGACGAGCTCACCGAGCAGATCCTCGAGGAGAACGTGCAGGAGGCCACGCTCAACGCGGCCATCCGTGACGCCACCATCTCGCTCAAGCTCGTGCCGGTCTTCTGCGGATCGGCCTACAAGAACTAGGGCGTGCAGATCCTCCTCAACGGCGTCATCAAGTACCTGCCGGCGCCGACCGACGTCACCAACGAAGGCATGGACCTCGACAAGAACGAGGAAAAGCTGGTCGTCCCCTCCGACCCGAAGGGCCCGCTGTTGATGCTCGCCTTCAAGCTCGAGGACGGGCGCTACGGCCAGCTCACCTACCTGCGTGTCTACCAGGGCACCGTGCGCAAGGGCGACACGATCATCAACGCCCGCGGCGGCCAGAAGATCAAGGTCGGCCGGCTGGTCCGCATGCACTCCAACGAGATGGAAGACATCGAGGATGCCTCCTGCGGCGACATCATCGCGATCTTCGGCGTCGACTGCTTCTCGGGCGACACGTTCCACGACGGCTCGCTGAACGTCGCGATGAGCTCCATCCACGTGCCCGCCGCGGTCATCGACCTCACCATCAAGCCCAAGACCCAGGCCGGCACCGCCAACCTGAGCAAGGCGCTTCGCCGCTTCAGCAAGGAAGACCCGACGTTCCGGGTCTCCTCCGACCCCGAGACCGGCGACACGATCATCTCCGGCATGGGCGAGCTCCACCTCGACGTCTACGTCGAGCGCATGAAGCGTGAGTACGCGTGCGAAGTCGTCACCTCGCCCCCGCGCGTCGCCTACCGCGAGGCCATCAGCCAGCGCGCCGACTTCAACTACAACCACAAGACGCAGACCGGCGGCTCCGGTCAGTTCGGCCGCGTGGCCGGCTGGATCGAGCCGTCCGAAACCCCGTACGAGTTCGTCGACGACATCGTCGGCGGCTCCATCCCGCGCGAGTACATCTCGAGCTGCGACAAGGGCTTCAAGAAGTGCCTCGACAAGGGCGAGCTCATCGGCGCGCACATCGTCGGCATCCGCTGCGGCATCAACGACGGCGGGTTCCACGCGGTCGACTCCAGCGACATCGCGTTCCAGCTCGCGGCGATCGGTGGCTTCAAGGAAGCCTACTTCAAGGCCAAGCCGGTCGCGCTCGAGCCGATCATGAAGGTCGCGATCGAAGGTCCGGCCGAGTTCCACGGGTCGATGGTCGGCACGCTCATGCAGCGCCGCGGCATCATCATCGGGACGACCGAGGCCGACGGCTTCTCGCAGATCGAGGCCGAGGTCCCCCTGGCCGAGATGTTCGGCTACTCGACCACCCTCCGGTCGGCGACCCAGGGCAAGGCCGAGTTCACGATGGAGTTCCTCAAGTACGATCGGGCCCCGGGCAACGTCACCGAGGAACTGATCAAGAAGTACCAGCAGGAGCGTAGGGAGAAGTAGCGGCTCGTGGCGCGCGTCGACCAACAGCGGGCGGCGCTCCGCGCCCTCCAGACCGTGCTCCCCGGGGGTCTCCGCCGGGGGCAGGTGGGGGCGCTCGTCTCGCGTCCCGGTGTCGGCAAGACGCAGGTGCTCGTCTACGCCGCGCTCGACCGGCTCCTCGCCGGCGAGTCGGTGCTCCATGTCGCGTTGCGTGAGCGCGTGGTGGCGGTGCGCGACGGCTACGACAGCATCCTCGCCGGCCTCTTCGCGGGCACCCCCCCGGGCGACCGGCACGACGCCACCCTCGGGGTCGAGCGTCGTCGGGTCATCCACAGCACACGCGGCAACCCGGTCGACGTGGCCCGCCTCCGCACCCTGCTCGACACGCTCGGCGAGGTGATGGAGGCGTTCCCGCAGCTCCTGGTCGTCGACGGGCAGGCCATCGACGCCGCGTCGTTGCCGGCACTTCGGGCGCTCGCGCAGGATCACAACCTCGCGGTGTGGTTCGCGTGGACGCCGGAGGGCGAAGTCCGGCCCGACGCCGACGTGGTCCTGGAGCTGTCCTACCAGTCGGGCAGCCTTTGGCTCGATCCCGTCGTCGGTCCGCGTCACGAGCGGGTGCGCATCGCGCCCGGGAGCCTCGCATCGCCCGAGCCGCTCGATGCCGAGGCGGCCGACGCCGCCCACGCCGGGCATGTCCTCTACTCGGGCGGCGCCCACGGCACCGAGGCTGCGTTCGGGGCGGCGGCCGAGCGCCACGGGGTCCGCGAGGTCAACTTCACCTTCGACGGCCACGTCCAGGCGCGCACGCGCGGGGCCCACCCGCTCACCGAGCGCGAGCTGGGCGAAGGCGACGTGTCGTTGGCCTACGTGTCGCGGCGTCTGCGCCGCTCCTACAGCGAGAGCGCGACCATCCGTCGCGTGCTCCAGAGCTTGTGGCACCAGGTCAAGCACGCCCAGGTCATCTTCGTGGTCGGCACCATCCAGGAAGACGGCACGGTCACCGGTGGCACCGGGTGGTCGGTCGAGCTGGCCCGCATGTGGAACAAGAAGTTGTGGGTCTTCGACCAGGACAAGGACGGTTGGTACCGGTGGACGGGCGACGAGTGGTCGCCCGGCGAGCCGGTCATCGACGTCGCCCACGTGTGCGGCACCGGCACGCGGTACCTCACCGACACCGGCCGCGCCGCGATCGACGCACTCTTCGCCCGGTCCTTCCCCAAGGCCTGACGGGCGGCGCGCCGCGACCGTCCCGATCGCGGCTGCGCCGCTCCGGGGCGATGCGTGCGCGCGCCGCGCCGCCGCCGTGGCGGTGGCCGCGTGACCGCGG
>SXOM01000470.1 GCA_005776735.1 Pseudomonadota bacterium | reverse complement strand
GCTGGCCGCGCTCGCGTGGACGGCCGCGGCGCGGCCCGGCACGGCGGGGGAGCTCGCGGAGTGGGTGCGCGGCGCGCTCAACGACCCGCCCGGCCCGTGTGTGCTCGGGATGCTGGAGGAGCGCGAACGCCTGCGCCGCGCCGTGGTCGACGCCCTTCGGGGCGAATCGAGCGTGGTGGTGGTGCACGGCCCCGCCGGGTCGGGGCGGCGTACGCTCGTCGAAGAAGCGGCGGCCGCGGCCCGTCGGGAGGGCCTGCGGGTGCGAGAGGTGCCGCTCGGGGTGGCGCGCGCGGAGCTCGTGGTGGCGCGCGGTGAAGAGGTGCTGGTCATCGACGCGGACGGCCTGGGGCGCGAGGCGTTCGCCGAGCTCGTGCCCGCGACGACCGAAGCGGGGCTGGTGCTGGTGCGGGCCAGCGTCCCGCTCGGGGGGGGCACGCGCACCCAGGTCCTGCACATCCGGCCGGTGCCGCTGTCGCGGGTCGAGCTCGGGGTCTTGGCGCAGGTGCTCGGCGTCGGGGCGGACCGGGTGCAGCGGAGCTTCGAACGGAGCCAGGGCCGGCCCGGCGTCGCGGTGGCGCTCTTGCACGGGCTGGTGCTGGCGGGGCCGCCGCTCGACCCGGTGCAGGAGGCGCTGGTGGCGCGCCTCGAAGAGGGCGGGGGCGGGCTCGGCGAGCTCGCGGGGCGGGTCGGCCTGACCGAGCACGCCGTGCTCGATCGGTTGGAGCCGCTCTTCGCGCGGGGGATGGTGTGGTCCACCCCCGAAGGCGACCGGCTGTACGCCGCTCGCCTGGGGTGAGCAGAGCGCGGAGCGCGGCTACTCGACGAAGAGCGGGGCCTGCCCGGCGCGGGCCAACAGCCCCTGGAACAAGTCGGCGGCGCGCGGATCGAGGACGACGAACTGGACGCCGCAGCCGGTGGGCTCGCCGTTGGCGTCGGTGCGGTGCCAACGCACCTCCCCGACCGCGGTGACCGGCGGTTCGGCGCCGACCTGGACGCTGAGGTGCACGAGCTCCCCGATGGGCGGCGGCGGGCACAACGACACGAAGACGCCGCCTTCGCTGATGTCCTCGGTGAACCCGCAGAAGAAGTTGCTCTGCGAGGTCGCGGTGATGTGGGCCTCGACCTGGCGCCGCGGCGCGATGCGCCGGTCGGAGGTCTCGGTGGCAACGCGAGTCGAAGGCATCATGGTGTGTGTCCTCGCCCGTGGAGATCGGACCCGCCGGCACCGCACGTGAGGGGGGCGGCCCGACTTTCGGGGGACCGACGCCGGTGGACGCCGGCGCCGGCCTCCCTCGATCCCGCCCCGCATTCTTGATATCCGCGCGGCCATGGAGACCTTCGGCACCCGCCCGATTCGCGCCGGCCAGGCGGTCGCTGACGACGGCCTGCACCTGTACTGGCGCGCGGTCGGCGAGGGCCCGGCGCTGTTGTGCAACAACGGCGTCGGGGTGTCCACGTTCTTCTGGCGTTACTTCGTGGAGCAGTTCTCCGACCGCTACACCGTGGTCACCTGGGACTACCGCGGCCACGGCCGCAGCGACCCGCTCCCCGACCCCACCTCGGGCGAGGTCGCCATTCCGCGCCACACCCGCGACATGCTCACGGTCATGGACGCGGCGGGGCTCGACGAGGTCGTCGTGTGCGGCCACTCCATGGGCTGCCAGGTGGGCCTCGAAGCGTGGCGCACGGCCCCGCACCGCATCCGCGGCTACCTCCTGGTGCTCGGCACCGCGGGCCGGGCGTTGGAGACGTTCGCCGACAACCCGCGCTCTCCCTTCTTCTTCCGCCTCGCGGGGCAGCTCGTCGCTTCGCTGGGCGACCGTACGCACCGCATCGTGCGGCCGCTCTTGCGTTCGCCCATCGCCTGGAGCTTCACCCTCCGCACCAAGCTGGTCGACCCGCTCTACACCCGCAAGGAGGACTTCGCGCCGTACCTCGAGCACCTCGCCGTCCTCGACATGCGCATGTTCATCCGCACGGTCAACCAGATGCAGCACCACGACGCGTGGGACCTGCTCGGCGGCGTCACGGTCCCGGTGCTCATCATCGGCGCCGAGAACGACGCGTTCACCCCCATCCGCCTGTCTCGCAAGATGGCGTCGAGCATCCCCGGCGCCGAGCTCCTGGTGCTCGCCGACGCAAGCCACGCCGCCATCATCGAGCAGCCCGAGACCATCAACCACCGCTTCGAACGGTTCCTCCGCGAACATCAGCCGTTCGCGCCGCAGTGAGCACGCCGGGGATCGTCGCGGTCGGGGTCGTCGACTCGACCCAGCAGGTGGCCCGGGAGTTGGCCGACGCGGGCGCGGCCCACGGCACCGCGGTGGTGGCCCACGCGCAGCGCGCCGGTCGGGGCCGCCTCGGCCGCTCCTGGGAGAGCCCTCCCGGCGACAACCTCCTGATGTCCATCGTCCTGCGCCCGCGAGGCCCGATCACGGAGGCCCCGCTCTTGTCACTCGGCGCCGCCGCCGGCCTCGCGGTGGTCTTCGGGCTCGGCGTGAAGTGGCCCAACGATCTCGTCGTGCGCGACGGCCGCAAGGTCGGGGGGCTCCTGGCCGAGCTCGACGCCGACGGCACCCGCGTGCGCCACGTCATCCTCGGCCTCGGCCTCAACGTCAACGCCGCGCCGGCGCACCTCCCCGCCACCTCGCTGGCGGCGCTCGGGGCGGCCGGCGAGGTCGACGTCGCCGACTGGCTGGAGGGCGCCCGCCTGGACGTCGCCAAGGTCGCCGACGCGGCCCGCCGCGCCATCCTGGCCTGGTCCGAACACCCGCGGCGCCTCGACGTGTGGCGAGAACGTTCGTCTACCCTTGGCCGGCGTGTCCGCATCGGGGGGCGCGAAGGGGTCGCCCAGGCGCTCCGCGACGACGGCGCCCTGATCCTCGACGGGGAGCCGGTCCTCACCGGCGACGTGGAGCTCGTCGCCCGGGGATAGTGCCGGGCGCCGCGCCGCGACCGTCCCGATCGCGGCCTCCGGCCGCTCGCCGCCGGACCCTGCGCGCGGCGCGCTGCGTTGCGCGCCGGACCCTGACTCGGACGCGACCGGTCGCGGCGCAACGCCGGTGGCCGGGCAGGGCGCGGCGGACCGGCGGGCCAGGCCCTTCAGAACTGGAGGCCGGTCAAGAAGTCGGTCGGACGGTGGAAGTCGGGCTGGACGCCGCCCAGCCGCGCCGCGGTCAGGTAGCGGCGGTCGGGGCCGGCGCCGTGAATCGCACACACGTTCACCCGCCACGCTTCGGGGGGGCCGGGAGGCAGCCACGCGGCGGGGACGACGGCGGTGGCGGACCAGCGGGTGTCGTGGCGCTGGACCTGGAGCGTGAGCGGGAGGCAGCGGGCGAACGCGCGCCGGACGCCGGAGAGGCGCAGCACGAGGTGGTGGCCGTGGGGGCCGAGCTCGACCTCGAGGTAGTCGTCGGTGTCCGGCGCGGCGAGGAAGACCTCGACCACCTCGTGATTCCACAGGCCGTCGAGGGCACCGGGCGCGCCGGGGGGAGGGGAGTCCCCGTGGAACGGGGCGTCGACGTGCAGGGCGAGGTCGGCGCCGGCGCGGCGAAAGACGACAGTCGCGATCTCGTCGGCGCTGGCGGGCTCCCCGTGGCAGGTGAGGCCGGTGTGGAGGGCGTTCATCGGTGGGGTGGGCCTGGGCAGCGGACGCCGCGCCCCGTGTGGACCAGCGCGGTCAGGTGCGCCTCGGCCATCGGCGCCTGCATCTTGTCGTAGACCACGCGCGAATACACCTTCTCCGCCACGTCGACCCCGAAGAACGCGGCGATGTCGACCACCACGCGCGAAGCACCGCCGACTCGGACTGCGGCGTCCTTGGGGTCGTCCAGGTGGACGGTGAGCATGTCCTTGCCCACGAGCTGGCCGGCGGTGAGGGTGGACGGTTGGCGGACGCCGGTGGTCGGGTCCCAGAAGATCCAGCCGCGGTCGCGCCCGCTCTCGGTCGCCGGGCGCACCTCGGCGCGACCCGCGAGCTGGTAGGCGGCCAGGGACGCTTCGACTTCGCGGCGGGTGAGCTCGAAGACCGCGGCCGCCAGCGGCGCGGCGAAGGCGCTGGTGAAGAGCCCCTCGGTGACGTAGTCGAGCACCGCCAGCGGTGTACCCTCGGTGGCGGCGCGCTCGGGCTCGAGGAGCACGACGTGCAGGTCCTTGTCGCAGTCGGCGGCGGCGGCGCCGGCCCAGAACAGGAGGGTCACGCGGCGCGCCCGAGCGCTGCGGCGAGGCGGTCGAGCTGCTCCCGCGCGGGCGTCTGGTCGAGGCCGCCGAGCGCCTTCCGGGCCGACCACGACTGGGCCACCATCATCTCCCGGCCCGCCTGCATGCCCCCGGCGTCCCGCACGGCGGCGCGCAGCTCTTCGGCCAGGCGGGGCTCGGGGTGGGCTTGCAGGCGGCGCCAGAGCTGGTTGACCTCGGGGTTCCGTTCGCCCGCGGCGGCCACCGGGTAGAGCGCCGGCCGCGACGCGAGGAGGTAGGGGTCGTCGTTGCGCTCGAGCACGGCGAGGTCTTCGGCGACGTGCACGCCCACGCCCATGTGGCGGCCATACCGACCGAGGCCTGTGACCGAGGGGCGGGGCGCCCCGCCCAGGCGGCCGCCGGCGCGACACGCGAAGGTGAAGACCGCGCCGGTGTGGCCCTCGGCGAGGTGGATCGCGTCGGGAACCGTTGCGGCCCGGCCCCGCAGCGCTTCGCCGAGCGCCTGGCCTTCGCTGACCTCGCGCAGGGCCTCGATCGCGTCGCCGAGGACCTCGGGGGTGGGCGCACGCCGCGTGATCTCGAGCGCCCGCAACATCACGTGGTGGGCGCCGAGCCAGTGGGCGGCCCCGCCGAGCACCCGGCGGGCGGCGCGGCGACGACGGCCGTGTTGGCGGCCGAGCGCGAGGTCGTGGAGCCGGATGGCGGTGTGCAAGAGCTCGGTGGCGTAGGCGACGTCGGTGGCCGCCTGGGGGTCGAGCTCGGGCTGGCCTTCGGTGGTGCGGCTGGCCAGGACCACCATCAGGGGCCGGATGCGGGGCACGCCGCCGGCGAACAACACCTCGGGCTCCAGGCCGGGCGGCAGGCCCTCGCCGCTGGTGAGGGCGGCGAGCGCTTCGTCGATCGCGCCGACCGGACCCCGCAGCTCGCCGGCGAGGCGCTCCACCTCGGCGGCGAGCGCGCGCCGCGCCGCTTCGCCGCGCCCCGGACGCGGCCCGAACGGCACTAGCGCCACCGCTGCGCGAGCGGCATCCGCCGCCCGCTGCCGAACGCCCGCGAACTGACCCGCAGGACCGGCGCCGCCTGCCACCGCTTGTACTCGCTGCGCACCACGAGCTTGACCACCCGCTCCACCGTGGCCCGGTCGTAGCCGGCGGCGACGATGGACTCCGCGTCGGTGGAGCCCTCGACGTACAGCCGCAGGATGGCGTCGAGCGTGGCGTAGGGGGGCAGGCTGTCCTGGTCGGTCTGGTTGGGGGCAAGCTCGGCGGAGGGGGGCTTGGTGATCGTGGACCGGGGGATGAGCTCGTGTGCTTCGTTGACGTGCTCGGCGAGCCGGTACACGTCGGTCTTGAACACATCCCCGATCACCGCGAGCCCTCCGTTCATGTCGCCGTACAAGGTACAATACCCCACGGCCATCTCGGACTTGTTGCCGGTGGTGAGCAGAAGGTGTGCAAACTTGTTGGACACCGCCATCAAGACGGTGCCCCGCGCGCGGGCCTGCAGGTTCTCTTCGGCGACGTCGGGCGCCCGCCCGGCGAAGAGCGGGCCGAGCGCCGCCAGGAAGGCCTCGTGGACCGCCCCGATCGGCACCAATTCCATCGGCATGCCGAGCGCGTGGGCGAGGACACGCGCGTCGGTGACCGAACCCGCCGACGAGAACGGGCCCGGCATCCCGAGGCCGAGCACGTTGGACGCGCCGAGGGCGCGCACCGCGATGGCGGCCACCAGGGCGCTGTCGATGCCGCCGGAGAGGCCGAGCACCGCGCTCTGGAACCCGGTGCGCGCTGCGTAGTCGCGCGTACCCATCACCAGCGCTTCGAAGACCTCGGCCACCCAGGGCAGGTGGCGCGGGTGCACCTCGGGGCCGCCGAGCTCGACCAGCGCGTGCTCGGGCGCGAACTGCGCGCTCTGGTGCAGCACCCGCCCGTCGGCTGCGGCGACCAGCGAGCCGCCGTCGAACAGCAGCTCGTCGTTGCCACCGACCTGGTTGCAGTACACCAGCGGCGCCCGGCATTGCCGCGCCTGCCGGCGCACGAGCTCGGCGCGGAGGGCCGGCTTCCCCGCTTCGAACGGCGAAGCGCTGAGGTTGAGCACCAGGTCGGTGCCGCGCATGCGCTCGACCGGGTCGAGCCCGTAGCCGCGGCGGACGAGGCCGGGCTCGTTCCAGATGTCCTCGCAGATGGTGACGCCGAGGAGCAGCCCCCCGACCTCGACCGGACGCGGGTCGGTCTCGGGGACGAAGTACCGCGACTCGTCGAACACGTCGTAGGTGGGCAAGAGCGACTTGTGCCGCACCGCGACGATGCGACCGTCGGCGGCCACGACGGCGCTGTTGCGCAGGCCGCCTTCCCGCCACGGGGTGCCGAAGACCGCCACGACCTCGCTGCCCGCCGTGGCGGCCGCGACCTGCTCGGCGGCGGCGGCGCAGGCCGCGACGAGGTCGGCGCGGTCGAGCAGATCACGCGGCGGGTATCCGCTGAGGACCAGCTCGGGCAGCACCACCACGCGGGCGCCGCGCACCACGGCCTCGCGCACCGCCGCGATGCACAATGCAGTGTTGCCGGTGACGTCCCCGACGACGGGGGCGACCTGAGCGACCAGGACGCGCACGGGGACCGCCGGGAAGGGGCTAGTAGCCGCCGGTGTTCCGCCACTGGGTGGCGTTGAGGTAGACCAGCGTGGGCATGCCCACCAGGAGGGACACGGCCGCGAACATGAAGCTGTCGTTGGGCCCGACGTCGCCCATCGCGTCCCAGCCGACGCGGTCGAGCGAGAGGGCGATGTCGGCGCCGCCGCTGTCCCAGGCGAAGATCATGGTCAGGATGCCGAGGGCGCAGCACAGGCCACCAAACAGCCAGCCGATCGTGCGGGGGTTCATGCGGACTCCAGGGAGCGGGCGCGCGGTCTAACCCGACCTGCCGCAGCGCGCACCGTGGTCCGGCGCGACTACGCGACGCGGTTGCGACCGCCGTCCTTGGCGACGTAGAGCGCGGCGTCGGCGCGCCCGATGGCGGCTTCGGGGTTCTCGCCGGCCGCGAGCTGGGCCGAGCCGATCGACACCGTGACCACACAGTCGGCGGGCCAGGACGCGCCCTGCACCGCGAGGCGAACGCGCTCGGCCGTCGCGCGCGCCGCGGTGAGCTCGGTCTCCGGGAGCACGCACAGGAACTCCTCGCCGCCCCAGCGTGCCGCGACGTCGCTGCCGCGGAGGGTGCGCCGGAGGCACTGCGACACCTCGCGGATCACCCGGTCGCCTTCGGCGTGGCCGAGCGTGTCGTTGACCCGCTTGAAGTGGTCGATGTCGACGAGCAGGAACGCCAGCGGCGCGCCGGTGCGCTGGGCGCGCGCGAGCTCGCGGCGGATGAACGCTTCGGCACCGCGGCGGTTGGCCAGGCCCGTGAGGCTGTCGGTGAGCGCAGCGCGGCTGAGCTCCTTCTCGGCGGTGACGTCGAGCCAGACGTCGAGCTGGCCGTGGCCGCCGGGGAGCTCCAGCGGCTTGGTGCTCCACCGGTACACGCGACCGCCGAGCTCGACCTCTTCCGACAAGAGCGTGGGCGCGGCGGGCAGCCCGCGGACCATCTCGACGAAGCCGGGGTCGTCGACGTGCATGCCGAGCACCTCGCAGAAGCCCGCGCGGTTCATGCGCACCAGGTCGGACGCTTCGCGACCGAGCCGTTGGGCCAGCGCGGGGTTGGCCAGCATCAGGCGGTGGTGGACGTCCCACAACGCGACCGGGTGCTCGAGGTGTTCGAGGACCGCGCTGAGGTGGTGCACGGCGAACTGCAGGTCTTCGCGGGCGGCCCGCCCGCCGTGGCTCCGCAGCACCTCCAGCTCACCGGAGACCCGCCCCGCGAAGCGGTGGAGCGCGTGCACCTCCTCGTGGCTCAGGGCCAGCTCGCCGCCGTGCAACAGGCACACCGCCCCGAAGACGGTGCCGTCGGTGGCCTCCAGCGGCAGGCCCACGAACGCGCGCACCACGCCTTCCCGAACCAGCGCGTTCTGCGAGAACGTCGGGTGGTTGGCCGCGTCGAGCACCACCAGGGCCTCCCCCCCGACGGCGTCGACCACGTGTCGCGCGATGCCCAGCTCGCGGCTGGTCCGCGGCTCGAGCGTGACGCGCCCGCGGAGGCCGGCGTGGGCGATGAGGGTCTCGTGTTCGTCGACCACGACGCACATCGCCGCGTCGACCTCCCAGGCTTCGACGACCTCGGCCATGAGCGCGTCGAGCTGGCCGGCCGGGTTCTTCGTGAGCGTGAGGTGGGTGGCGTGGAGCCGCGCCCGGCGCCGGGCCTCGCGTCGCGGGTCGACGTCGGAGTCGGGGTGGCGGTGGGGCGGCGTGACCTGGCCGAGCGCCGTGCGCAGCGCGTGGCGCACCGGCGCGAGCTCGAGGTCGGTCGACAAGACCACCGCGATGCACAGGGCATGCCGCTGTTTCCACGCGGTGTCGCGCAGCTCGGCGAACGCGCTCACCACGACGGCGGGGACCCGCGGGGTGTACGCCCGCAGCTCGCTGAGCAGGCGGAACCCGTCGACGTTGGCCACGGTGAGCTCGAGCACACACGCGGCCGGAGGCCCGCGGGCGGCGAGGATGGCCCGCGCTTCGTCGTCGCTGCGCGCCACCGCCGGGTCCAACCCCTCGGCCTCGGCGGCCGCCACCAGGAGGTGGGCACGTCGAGGCTGGGGTTCGACGATGAGCGCATACATCGAAACGAGCCTATCCCTCCGGGGCGAGCACCGTCAGCGCGAGCGGGGCGGGCACCGGACAACTGTCGCAGAACAGCGCCAACAACCACGTGCCCTCGGCGTCGAACCCCGGGAACGGGGAGCCGTCGTCGGTGGCGACCAGGGCGTCGAGCCGGTCGGTGGTGCCTGCGGGGTGGGGGACCGACCACGTGCGGGTGGCGACCGTCGTCAGGTCGAGGAACTGGTCCTCGAGCGCCGCGAGGTCGCCCTGCGCGAAGTGCGCGACCATCACGGAGGTGACCTTGGTGGGCAGAAGCGGCGTTCCGAGGCCCGTCGCGGTGAGGCGGCTCCAGTCGAGCAACCACGGTCCGGTCCGGGCAATCGGCAGGGGGGTGAGCTCGCGGAGGCTGACGGTGTGCTCCAACAGGTCGCACCCGCCGCTGAGCGCGACCGCATCGACGTCGGAGTCGGCGCGGGGCTCGAGGAACGCCAACGACCGCGTCCCGATCCCGACGTCGGTGCCGGTGGTCAACATCACCAACCAGGTGCCGCTGCCTTCGCGGAACTGGGCCTCGATCTCGGGATCGGTGCCGTAGAACGTGAGCTGGCTCAGCGACGCCTCGGTGGCATCGCCCGGCTCGTAGAAGATGTACGCGCCCATGTCGACCTGTTGCAGCGAGTCGCGCGCGAGGCCGGCCTCGACCTCGGCGTGGTCGAGGTACGGAAACACCATCAGGCCGACGTTGTCGATGTCGGCGACGGGGTCGAGCGTGTGGCACTGCAGGTCGTGGGTGAGCGTGTCCCACGCGAGGTCGACGTCGGCCTGCTCGTGGACCGGGAAGCTCGGGACGTGGAGCGTGCCTTCGAACGAGTAGTTGTTGGCGTTGCCGAAGGTCACCGTCGGCACCGGCTCGCCGGTGTCGCCCGAGGAGTCGAGGGGGCCGCCCGTGACGCACGCCGCCAGGAGGAGCATCGTCAGCCCCCGAGGTAGAACGAGTCGAAGGGTTGGACGAAGGTGAAGGCCTGGCCCAGCTCGGCGTTGAGCTGCCAGGTGGGGAGCCCCTCGGGGGTGACCATCTGCAGCTCGCCCAGCATCGACCATGTGACCAGCGTGTTCCCGTTGTCGAACCGGTGGACGTCGCCCTTGGCGAACACCATGACCGGCGGGTTGCGGATGTACTCCCACACCTGGTCGGCGGTGCGGGCCTCGATGTCCAGGTCGAGCTCCACGGCGCGCGAGTAGCCCCGCTCGGGCGTGCCGTTGTCGAAGATCAGCAGGTTGCCGTCGGCCAACATCTCGAACTGGTGCTGGAGCGGGACGACCTCGTCATCGCCGAAGTCGAACTGGTTGAGGCGGCCGTCGATCATCCACTCGATGTGCCCGTCGGCCCGGTTGACCTTGGCGAGCGTGCCGAGCTCCTTCATCGAGAACAGGTACGCATCCTCTTCCGGCCAGTAGTCGAGGCCGTTTCCGTGGGTCCAGTTCGGTTGCATGCCGTCGCCGGCGATCGCCTCGGCGTCGAGCTCGTCCCACGCGTTGAACACCTCGGTCTCGGTGCCGTCGGGGTGCAGCTCCACGATGCGGTCGGCCTGCCAGGGCGAGCCGTCGTCCCGGGTGCGCTCGTCGACGACGATCATCGCCACGGTGCCGTCGGGCAGCTCGTCCAGGTCGTGGTCGAACATGGGGTAGGGGATGTCGCGGACCGTGCCGCCGTCGAGCGAGATGTATTGCAGGACGCTCGCCTGCAGGTTGCCCTGCACCCCCGCGTGGCCCAACAGAACCGCCTTGCGATCGTGGGTGATCAGCGCGCGCATCAGGTTGCCGTCCTTCACGATCGGCGAGTAGTACCAGACGATCTGCCCGAGGTTGTTCACGATCGTGACGTAGGGGACCTCGCCCTGGGTCGGGATCACGTTGAACTGCCACTCGTCGGCCATGGTCCCGGACGCGACGAAGCTCGGCGTGCCGGTGGGGAGCGGGCCGGTCGTGATGTCGTAGTCCGAGGTCGGGGCGTCGCCCGCCTCGGTCTCGACGACCACGCGGAAGTGCACGGCGGTGTCGGCGGCGGTGCCGACCAGGAGGACCTCGTGCTCGGTGGACGGCGCGGTGCGGTCGGTGCGGGCGCCGTAGGTCGTGTCGGGGCCGAACTCGACGTACCCGGTGGTCGCCTCTTCGGTGCGCCAGCGGACGATGACGACGGTGACGATGGTGCCGAGCTCGGCGCTGACGTCCATCGCGAGGGCGTCGCCATCGAGGGTGCCGTCGGTGGCCCCGTCCGCGGAGTCCTTCCCGACGGAGTCGTCGCAGGCGGCGAGCAAGAGGGCGCAGACGAGGCTCAGGCGCATCGGGTCTCCGGGTCGGGGGCAACATACGTCGCGCCGTCCGTGCCCGCCCCGTCACACTCCGGAAACGGTGAGGTGGGCGGCGCCGCGCGTCCATCCCGAAGGACTCCGAGGCCGCCCGGCGCCGCGAGACCGCACACCAATCGACATTGCCCCGCTCACCGAGCGGAGCCGGTGCAGCAAGCTCCTCGCGGTGCGGCGTCGCCCCGTGGTGCCAAACGCCGCCCGTCGGTGGCCGGTTCGGTGACGCGGCGCTCGGCCAACACCGAATACTGCTCGGAGTTCGACGTCGCCACGCTCACCGAGCTGAGCCGGTGCAGCAAGCTCCTCGCGGTTCGGCGTCCCCCCGTCGTGCCAAACGCCGCCCGTCGGTGGCCGGTTCGGTGACGCGGCGGGTGACGGGTCGGGGGGAATTGGCCGAGCGGAGCGCCGGTTCGCCGCTTGCGGCGAACTGGCGGGGGAGCGAGCGCCAATTTCACCCGGC
>SXOM01000469.1 GCA_005776735.1 Pseudomonadota bacterium | reverse complement strand
GGCCTTCGCATCGCCGTTGTCGAACGTTCTGAGCCACAGCCGATTGAGAGACTGTTTCCCGGGGGTGTTTCTCCTCCGGAGGCCATCCGGCGACGGCGATGGAAGGCGCCAGAGGCGGTGTATCGCCTCGCCACGGGGCTCGTCTTCCTCGTCTGTGGCGCCGAGGCGCTGAACACCTCTGCAACCACCCTCCTGGCTGAGGCTCAACTGGGGGACGCGGGCACGCTGGGCACTCCCCGATCCTGACCCCCTGCGTGGGCGGGGACGGTGGGATGCGCCCCGCCCGGGTCGGGGATTCCAAAGGTTGTTCGTCCCACCAAAGGTGGCGCTGAGCCGTCGGGGCCGGACGGGTAGGCTGCGGGACGCACCCCGGAGCCCTCCGTGTCCGACCCCTGGGCCCTCGCCCGCTACCAGGTCATCGCTGCCTACGTCGCCCTCGTTCCCAAGCGCGGGAAACGCCGGCAACTCCTCGAGCAACTCGCTGCCCGGTCGTGGACGGGGCCCGACGGGGAGCCCTTCACCGTGTCGGCCGAGACGATCCGCACGTGGGCCCGCCGCTACCGCCGTGGCGGCCTCGACGGGCTGCGCGATCGGGCGCCGGCGAAGCCCGGCGCGCAGGCGCTCACCGACGAGGAGGTCGCGCTCTTCTGTGACCTCAAACGCGAAGTGTCGGCGCGCTCGCTCGACCGGCTCATCCGGATCGCCGAGGACCTGGAGCTCGTTGCGCGGGGCAAGGTGCGGCGGAGCACCCTGCACGGCGCGCTGGCGGCGAACGACCTGTCGGCGCGGCGGCTGGCGGAGCGGCCCCGCGACGACCTCGACCGCTTCGAGGCGGGTTTCCCGAACGAGCTCTGGCAGTCCGACATGCTCGAGGGGCCGCTGTTGCCGGACCCGGCGAAGAAGGGCGCCTTTCGCCGGGCATGGCTACACCTTCCTCGACGACCACTCCCGGATGTGCCTGCACGGGAGGTTCTCGTTCAAGGGGGACCTCCCCGCGTTGGAGCTGGTCTTCCGCCGGTCGGTCCAGAAGTTCGGGAAGCCCGTGAAGGTCTACTACGACAACGGCGCGGTCTACCGCAGCCACCACATGAAGCACATCGTGGGGTGCCTCGGCGTGCACGGCATCCTGTTCACCCGCGTCCGGCGTCCCATGGGGCACGGAAAAATAGAGGCGTTCAACCGGTTGATTACATCGGCCTTTCTTGCCGAGATCGCCCCCGCGAAGCTCACCACGCTCGATCAGCTCAACGAGGCCTGGCTCGCCTGGGCGGACGGCGAGTACAACGTCACCAACCACGGGGAGACGGGCGAGCCCCCACGGAGCCGGTGGCGACGGGGGCTCGCGAAGATCGCATTCGCTGACGAAGACAAGCTTCGGACCGCGTTTCTGTGGACGGAGAAGCGAACGCCGGACAAGTCGGGAATCTTCTCGTTGTTCGGTACCGAATACCAGGTCGGACCGGAGCTCGCGAAGAAGGTCGTCGACGTGAAGTACGACCCGGAGTCGCTCGGGCAGGTCGAGGTCTGGCTCGGAGACCGGCTCGTCGAACGCAGTCGACCGTTCGTCGTGAACCGTCATCGGCGGCCGCTGCCGCCCCCCAAGTCGAAGGCCGCCGCTGCCGCGGAGAAAGCGGAACCCGCCCCCAAGAAGGCGACCGCCAACTGGCTCGGCTACCTCGTGGCGCGCCGCCGCGCGCAGAACTTCGTCGAGCCGACGCCGCAGGCGCTCGCCGAGGACGCGCTGAAACGGAGGATGGAGCTGGACGCCTCCGTCGTCGACGTCCTCGCGGCCCGCCTCGACCCCGGCGTCGTCGACGCGCCGACCATCCGCGCCTTTCTCGACCGCATGGGGCCCTGGGACCCCTCACGCGTCACCGAACTCCTCGACCTCTTCCTCCGCGATCACCCTCGTGATTCGCACATTCAGGTCGTCCTCGACGCCCTTCACGCTCACCTCAAGGACCCGTCATGAGCTCCAACGCACAAACCCTTCCCGACACCTTCAAACTTCGCCTTCAAACCCACTTCGGACTCCCACGTCTCCCGTTTCGCAAGACGATGGGCTACGACGAGATGTTCGACTCCCGGGTGCAGCGCGAGCTCCTGCAGGGGCTCCAGATGTGGGCGGACCTCCACGGGATGGCCCTGGTGACCGGGCCCAGCGGCGCCGGGAAGTCGATCACTGCGCGCCGCTTCGCCCGCGGCCTCGACGAGAGCCGGTTCCGCGTGGTCTACCTCCGCCACGCCCGATCCACGCTCAACGGCTTCCTGCGCTCGCTGAACCGTGCGTTGGACCTCCCCATGCGCCAGCACGCCGCCGACCTCTTCGACCAGGCCCATCGCCACCTCACCGCCTCCGGCCCCGAGCGTGGCCCCCACCCGCTGCTCGTCCTGGACGACGCCGAAGCCATGCGCCCGGAGCAGTTCGACGTGCTGCGGCGCCTCACCAACTACGCCCTCGACGCCGAGGACCGCTTCAGCGTCCTCATCGCCGGCACCGACTCCGTGCTCCGCACCCTGAAGGACCCGGCGTTGGAGCCCTTCAACACTCGCCTGAGCTTCGTGGCCTCGCTGAAGGCCTTCACGTTGGAGGACACCCGCAACTACGTCCGCTTCCAGCTCCTTCAGGCGGGCGCGACCGACAGCCTCTTCGCCGAGGACGCCGTTCGTCGCCTGTTCAACGCGTCCAAGGGTATCCCCAGGCGAATCAACCAGATCGCGCTGCAGGCGATGATGGACGCCGCCGTTCGGGGCCTCGACGACATCAAGGGCGAGGCCATGGCGCGCGTGATCGCCGCCCACCCGCTCTACGACTCCCCCGGTGGACCGTGACCCACGCCCTCCTTCGCTTCCTCGTTCCTCGTGATTGGACCGGCGAGCAGGCCCTCGCTGCCGTCCGGCTACTCCGTGCCGCGAGCCAGGCCATCTGGCAGGTTCACGGCGAGGAGATGGCGCTCGCCCTCGGTGGGCTCCCACCGTGGGACCCGGCGTGGCGAGGCGTCGGCGACGACCTCGAGGACGACCCCGAGGTCGACAGCCTCGCCGAGGACGACATCCCGTTCTGATGGGTGGGCGTTTGTTTGTCTGTCCCCGGGACACAGGTCGATCCCGCTGTCCCACCGGAATGACCGGGAGTCTTCCGTGGGATGGAGCTGGGTGAAATCGATGGGACGGGACAATGTGGTGCGCGAAACGGACGTGCGCCTCGCCGACGCGCGTGCCCGGTTCGACCGCTTCAAGCGGCTGCTCGACAAGGCGTACGAGGACAAGCTCGACGGCCGCATCGACGAGGCGTTCTTCGCCCGCAAGCGCTTCGAGTGGGAGGAGCAGATGCAGTCGGCGCATGACGACGTGCTCCGCTACACCCGCGCGGACCTCAAGGTCATGGACACCGCGCTCCAGGTGTTAGAACTCGTAAGCTCCGCCTACAACGCCTTCATTCGCAAAACACCGTCGCAACAGCGTGCTCTGCTCAATCTGCTGTTATCGAACTGCGAATTGCGATCCGGCGTGATCACCGCGACCTACCGAGAACCGTTCAACTACCTCGCTGATTTCGCGAAGTCCGGAAACGATGACGGCGCAGAATCCGGCGATCCGGACCTGCGCCATCAAGTATGGTCGGCCCAACTTGATTCGAACGCCGGCCGTCCCGAGCCGGGTGGACCGCGCAGGGCGAGCGCGGCGCGCCCGCCTCGGCCCGGCGAGCGGACGGTCACGGCGCCGCGCCCCCGGCCCCCACCGCTCCAGCGCGCCGGATAGCCTGCCGCGGTGCGCCTCGGTTCGCAGATCCGGCTCTTCGTCCTGCTCACCGCGGTGGTGCCGCTCCTGGTCCTGGCGTTCATGGCCAGCCGGGTGGCCCGCGAGGAGCTGACCGCCGCGCTCACCCGTGAGCAGGTCGCCAACGCCGGCCAGCTCGCGGCGTCGATGGGTCGAGCGCTCGACGAGCGGGAGGCGCTCCTCGCCGCCCAGCTCGGCAACTTCCGACTCGACGTGGCCCCCGACGAAGCCCGGACGGCGTTCCTGGTGAGCACCTGGCGGCTGTTGCCCGAGGCGGCCATCGTCGTGCTCCTCGACGCGGCGGGCGAAGAGGCCGCCCCTCCCATCCATGCCGCCGAGCCCAGCGAAGCTCAAGGGCACGACGTCGTGGACGCCGAACGGCTCGCCCACTTCCGCGCAATCCTCCCCGCGCCGGCGCCGGGGGTGGTGCGCGGGCGCCCCTACCGGCCCGACGGCGGCGACGCGGCCCTGCCGATCACCGTCCCCTCCCCGCTCGGCGACGGCATGGCGCTGGCGGCCGAGTTGTCGTTGAGGCCGCTGCGGGGGCTGCTCGCCCAGGGCGCGCCCGACGACCGGGCCGCGCTCCTGGTCGACCCGGGGGGCGAGGTCCTGCTCGCCGCCGGCAACTCGCCGTTGGTCGACCCGGAGCGCCTGCGGCCACTCCTGGCCTCCGGTGCGGCCGATGCGCGGGTCGACGACGAGGTCGTGGTGGCCACGGCGCAGCTCCCCGGGCGGGACCTCGTCGTCGTGGTCGCCGCCCCGGCCGCCGACGCCGACGCGGTGCTCGGGCGGGTGCTGCGGCCCACGTGGTACGTCGGTCTGGTCTCCCTGTTGGCGGCGTTGGCGGCCGGCACGATGCTCGGCCAGAGCATCACCCAACCCGTCCAGCGGCTCCGGGCGGCGGCGCAGACCGTCGGCGGCGGCGACCTGTCGAAGCGGGTGCCGATCGAAGGCGGCGCGGAGATCGCCGACCTCGGGCGCTCCTTCAACCAGATGACCGCCCAGCTCGAAGCCACCAATCGTGAGCTCGAGCTCAAGAACCAGACGATCGAGGCGTTCAACCGCGAACTTCAGGATCGCGTCGACCAGCGCACGCGGGAGCTCCGCGAAGCCCAGGCCCGCCTGGTGCAGACCTCGCAGGTCGCGGCCGTCGCCGAGATGAGCGCGGGCCTCGCCCACGAGCTGAACAACCCGCTCGCCGGGATTCTCGGCATCGTGCAACTCGTGAAGGCGCAGCGGGCGGCCGCCCCTGAAGCGGGGCTCTTGGCCGCGGCCGAAGCCGAGGCGCTGCGTTGCCGGGAGATCGTCGGGCAGCTCCTCCGCTTCACGACCACCCCCTCGGCGACGACCGAGCGGGAGTGGGTGGAGCTCGGTCCGTTGATGACCGACCTGTGCGGCCTGAGCGCGTCGAGCTTCCGACAGCGCGAGGTCGCCTTGCATTTCGACCCGGGGCCCCTGCCCGCGCGCCTGCACGCCCCGCCCGCCGAGCTCGGGCGGGCGTTGTCGCAGATCCTGGCCGCCGTGCGGACGGCCGCGGCGCCGGGCGGTACGTTGCGCGTCCTGATGCGCGTCGACCCCGCCGCCGCCCGCGCCGAGCTCCGATTCGAGCTCGACCGCACCCACGACAACCAGGACGACTGGCGCGCGGCGGCCGTCGGCTTGTGGGCCGCACGCCGGGTGCTGGTGGCCGAGGGATGGTCGGTCGAGGAGTTGGCGGTCCCCACCGGCCGGGCGTGGCGGGCGACGTGCGCGCTTCCGCAGGCGCCGGCGTGAGCGCGGGAGTGGGCCCACAACTGCGAGCGCTGCTCGTGGTGCTGGCCATCTTCGCCGTCGGCGCGGTGGGCTACCAGGTCCTCTTCGGCGCCGGCCTGGCCGAGCGGTTCCGCGTGGTCTCGGTCGCGGGCGACGTCCGGCACGAACACGCGGACGGCGCTTCCGAAGCCGCGCGCGCCGGGTCGGCGCTGCTGGCCGGCGACCGCATCGTTTCCGGCGACGGAGGCCAAGCGGTCCTCGGACTCGGCGAAGGCACGCGCGTCGCGGTCGACGCGCGGTCCAGCGTGAAGGTGCTCGGGATCAGCGACGACGGCGTCCGCGTCGAACTGGAAGATGGGCGCGTGACCGCCACGGTCCGACCCGGCAGCGGCGTCCTTGCGGTGCGGGCCGGCGACCAGGAGCTCACCGCCGACGACGCCGAATTCACCGTCGCCCGCGGCGACGACGGCACCGTCGCCGCCGCCACCACGCGTGGCACGGTGCGCGTGGCCGGGGCCTCCGACCTCGAGGCCGGCGAGGAGCTCGTCGCGGCGCCCGGCGGCTCGCCCCTTCGAGCTCCGGTCTCCGACGCGCTGCTGCTCCAGGTCGCGTGGCCCGCGAGCGGGCGCACACGCGAGGAGGAGGTCGAGGTCTCCGGGCAGACGCAGCCGGGCGCGACGTTCACCGTCCAGGGCGGCGCGCGCCCGGTGAGCGGTCGCGCCGACGCCAGCGGCCGCTTCGTCGTCCGCGTGCCGCTCTCGGAGGGGGGCAATCGCCTCTTGGTGAAGGCGCGCTCGGTGCTCGGGCGCGAGGCCGAGGTCGCGCACGCCGAGGTGGTACGCGACACCCGGCCCCCGTCGGTCGGCGTGACGCTCGAGTTCTAGCGGGCGGCGCCTGCGGCCCGTCCCGAAGCGCGGCGGGGCGGGACGGCGCCGCGCGGCCGTGCGTGCCGGTGCGTCTACTCGTCGGCCCAGCCGCCGACCCACGGGGGGTCGCCGTCGAACACGGGCCTGGGCGGGCGCTGGGCGCTGAGCTCGACCTTCACGGGGCCGCCGCGCGTGTCCAGCCCCTCGACCCCGATCACCCGTCCGCCGGGGAAGCCGAGCCGCTCGGCGAGGATCGCGCTCCGGCGGGCCTCGCCGAGCCCCCACGCCGCTTCGCGCAGCCACAATGCCGCCGCCCCCTCCGCGTGGACGGTGGCGGCGAACTCGGTGCCGACGAGCGAGAGCTTGCGCACCAGGCGGCCCGTCGAGAGGGGCACCACGTCGGTCGCGCCCACCGCGGGTTTGCCCGCGACCGCGGTCGAGACCTCGTCGAACGCGCACACCGCGCACGCGGGATCGAGCAGGACCTCCCGCTCCCCCACCTGCGCCGCCACCAGGAGCCGGTCGTACCCGGTGAGCGTCTGCTTCTCGGGGTCGGCGCCGGTGAGCACCCACGCCGCGGTCATCCGCCCCTGCCGCAGCAGGCGGTCGAGGATGAGGCCGGCTTCCACCGGCGTCGCCCAGCCCGAGCGCCACGCCCGGTTGAGTTGACGCGGGTGCAACCCGTCCGGCCCCGGCAACCACCCCGGCGTCAGCGCCTGCACGTCGGCGTAGAGCGCCCGCGCGAGCACGTCCGCGTCGACCACCGACGCGTAGCGCACCGGAATGGCCGGCTCGGGCAGGCTCGCCTGGACGAACCGCCAGTCCAGGCCGTCGACGAAGGTGCGACCGTCGGGGATCACCGACGCGCCCGCGACCTGGCTCACCCGCCACGCGATCTCTCCGCCCGCCGGCGCCACGAACCGTACCCGCGACCCGGCCACCTCGACCGTCACGCCCGGGCCGCCCCAGGCGGACACGTCGCCGCCCGGCAGGTCGAGCACGAACGAGCCGGGCGGAATCGTCATGCGCCCCTGCGCCGGCGCGCCCCCGACCTCGGTGACGCGGTGCCCGTCGGGTGCGACGGTGGCGACCTCGCGGCGCGTGCTGGCGTGGGCCGGATCGGCAAACCCCCAACCGGGGTGCTTCGGGTCGACCGCCACCGTCCAGGTGGTGTGCGTCTCTGCTGCGGCCGCGGCGGGCGGCGGCGGCTCGCCGAGGATCACCTCGACCCCGGCGCCGGCCACCTCCACGTCGACGGTGACGACCTCCCCCACCTGGAGCTCCGGCACGCCGATGCGCACTTCGCCGGCCTCGGTGCCGACGTGGTCGCGCGGGACACGCACCTTCCCGCGCCGCACGCTCGCCACGCGCAGCTCGCCGGCGCTCCGCAGCGTCAGGCGCCGGCAGCTCAGCGGCTCGGCCTGGGCGGTGACCGACAACGTCAGGCCGCGCTCGGTCGGGGTCTGCACCACCTGGCAGGCGGCGTGGGCGGCGGCGACGAAGGAGAGCAGGAGGACCATCGGGGGGGCTCCGGGTGACGGACGTCGGCGCGGGTGACGGACGTCCGTCGGTCGAGAACGAGAAAGGCGGCGTTGGTCCGTAGGCACGGCGCTTGCCGAGGCGGTGCACGCCCAACCCTGGAGCTATCGCATGGACCACGACCTGACCGCCTGCCTCCCCCCCTCCACCTTCGAAGAGCCGTGGAAGGAGTACATGTTCGCCGCCCAGTTCTGCGAATGCTGCTTCGACAGCTCCTTCGCGCGCATCGGCGAGGTCGAGGTGTCCCGCCGCGGGGACGCCTGGGCCGTCGCCTCCCGCGCGCTGAACATGCTCGGCCGGCCCGTCGAGGCCCAGCGGGCGTGGGTCCAGGCCCGCGCGCTCGGCGGGGCCGAGGTCGAGGCGCTGGCGACCTGGATGGAGCCGGAAGGCCTCGCGCGGGCGTCGTGGAGCACGTTTCCAACGTACCCGCCTCGGCGGACACTTCTGAGAGCGCCGCCGCAATCTCCGCATTCATCGAATCGAGCAAACCGACGGCACTGTCGGCAGCTTCCTCCGCGCTGGTCGG
>SXOM01000468.1 GCA_005776735.1 Pseudomonadota bacterium | reverse complement strand
GTGATCGAGAACACCGGCGACGTCACGATCCAGTTCGGCTGCCCCCCCGCCGAGGACACCTACGGCCGCTTCGCGGCGGAGTCCCACGGGTTGTGCGACGCGACCCTCCACGGCGACGGCTACATCGGGTACACCTTGCCGCGCCGCGTGCACGGCGGCGTGATGTTCAAGCCGGTCGAGGCGGTGCGCCTGGAGCTGATGGGTGGCTGGGTGCAGTGGAGCGAGTACACCGACTTCCACATCAAGGTGAGCAACACCGACGTCGAGGCCAGTACCGACGAGATGACGGCCCAGGCCAAGGAGCTCATCGAGCAGGAGCGGGACTGGGCGCGCGCGAACGAGGACACGTTCTGGACCGCGCTCGACGTGAAGGCGAAGCTGCCGCGGCGGTTCACCGTCGGGGCGCGCTACTGGTTCGACCACCACGCGGTGCCCGACGAAGCGCTCTCGACCAACAACTGGGACGCCGACGAGCACATCGTCAGCGGCCTCTTGGCGTACAAGCCGGTGAAGTTCTTCGAGATCGGGGTCAGCTACACCCACCACTTCGTCGGCACCCGCACGATCGACGATTCGGGGTTCCAGAACCCGCTCGACATCGCGTCCGTCGAGGACCGGTGGCGGTATCCGCACGCCAACGGCACCTACGCGGGCAGCATCGACCGGGTGGGGATCCAGCTCCGCGGGCACTTCGGCCCCAAGGCGCACGGCGAGGGCGGCTGACCTGTAATTTCGTATGACGGCGACCGAATTTTGCTGTAAATTCGGATCGCATGGAGAGCGAACTGCAGGTCAAGCGCCACCTGCTTCGGCGACTGCCGACCGGGGAGCGGCGTCGGCTGGTGGTGATCACCGGTGCCCGGCAGACGGGCAAGACGACGCTCGCCCGCGCCGCGTGGCCAGGAATACGCTATGTGAACCTGGATAACATCGAGGATCGGAGCGCCCTCCGGGACACGCGCACGAGCGCGTGGGCCCGGACGGTCGGGCCGGCGGTGCTCGACGAGGCCCAGAAGGAGCCGACCGTCTTCGACAAGGTCAAGTACGCCTACGACGCAGGCGAGATCGGGTTCTCTGCGCTCTTGGGCTCGTCCCGCTTCTTGCTCCTGGAGCGGGTGCGGGAGTCGCTGGCGGGCCGGGCGTTCGTCTTCGAGCTGTGGCCGCTGATGCTCTCCGAGGTGTGCACGGCCGACGGGGGTGAGCTGCAGGCGCCCCTCCTCGCCAGGGTCGCCGAGCGCGGCGTGGCCGCGGCGTGCGCGGAGGAGCCCGCCCGCCTGCTCGGTCCGGAGGCCGCCCACCGCCACGCGGCGCTGGCCCACCTGCGCACGTGGGGCGGCTTCCCCGAGCTCCTCCGCCTGCCGGACGAGGAGCGAAACGAGTGGCTGCGCTCCTACGTCGTGACCTTCCTGGAGCGTGATCTCGCGGACATCGGACGGGTCAACGATCTGCTCCCGTTCCGCAAGCTGCAGTCGCTCGTCTTCTTTCGGAGCGGCCAGCTCCTCTCCTTCGCCGACCTCGCGCGCGACGCCACGCTGCCCGTCGCGACCACGCGCCGATACCTCGAGTACCTGACCATCGCCGGCCAGCTCATCGCGCTGCCCCCGTGGGGGACCAACCTGACGAGCGCCGTGGTCAAGTCCCCGAAGCTCTTCGCGGCCGACCTGGGCCTCTTGCGAAGTGTCGGCGGCGGTGTCGGCGGCGCGGCCTTCGAGACGCTGGCGGTCTCCGAGGTGCACAAGTGGGTCGCCACGACCGGGGCCGACCTGCGTCTGAGCTTCTACCGCACGCGCTCGGGCATGGAGGTCGACCTGCTCGTCGAGGGGCCGGCCGGGGTCGTCGGCATCGAGCTGAAGGACCGCGCGCGCGCCACGCCGAGCGACGCGCGCAACCTGCGCACCCTGGGGGCAGCGCTCGGCGACCGCTGGCTCGGCGGGATGGTCGTGACCGCGGGGGAGCACCTCGACCGCCTCGTCGATGACGCGCCGATCTGGGAGGTGCCGCTCTCGCGGCTGATGTGACTACGGCGCGGCGGGCGTGCCCTCGGGGGGCGTGCCCTCGGGGGGCGTGCCCTCGGGGGGCGCGGCGCCCTGGGCGGCGGCCTCTTCGGCGGCCACCTTCTCCTTGGCCTGCTTCATCATCTCTTCGAGCGTGAGGGGCTTGGCGGGCCCGGCGGGGGCGCCGCTCTCGTCGGCGGCGACCTTGTCCTTGGCCTGCTTCATCATCTGTTCGAGGGTGAGCGGCTGACCGTCGGCTGGGGGCGCTCCACCGGCGGCGTCGACCGCGGGCGCCTCCTCCGGCTTGCCGTCCCACGGGAACTCGGCGTACGGCTCCCGGCCTTCGCGCAGCGCCAGGGGCCCGAGCGAGAGGGTGGGCACGAAGATCAGCACGACCAACGCCACGCAGATGATGGTGAGCGTCGGGACGATCGACTTGGCGACCTCGACGAACGGCTGCCGGAAAAGCGCCGCGGCGACGAAGAGGTTGGTGGCCACCGGGGGGGCGATGTACCCGATCTCCATGTTCACCACGAACACGATGCCGAAGTGGATGGGATCGATGCCGTAGTGGTCGATGGCGACCGGGGCGAGGATCGGCGCGAACACCAACGTGGCCGAGATGCTGTCCATCAGCGCGCCGAGCACGATGAGCACGAGGTTGGTGAACAACATGAACTGCCACGCCGACAGGTCGGCCGCGGTGACCCACCGGCGGATCACCTCGGGCGCCTCCATCTCGGCGAGGAAGTCGTTGAGCCCGAACGCCAGGATCACGATCAGGATGAGGCTGCCCATGAGCGTGCTCGCTTCGACGAGGATGCTGGGCAACTTCGAGAACGGAACGTCCTGGTGGATGAACGAGCTGATGAGGATCGACGCTGCGAATGCGACGGCTCCCGCCTCGGTCGGCGTGACGACGCCGCCGTAGATGCCGCCGAGCACGATGAACGGGAGCGTGAGCGCCCAGCCGGCGCCCTTGAGGGCCTCCCAGAGCCCGGCGCCGTCGAACGGTTGGCGGCTCCCCGGCACCGACAGGCCCACCCACACCGCGTACAACGAGAGCAGGCTCGCGATGAACAACGCCGGCAACAGGCCTGCGAAGAACAGCTCCGCCGGGTCGACCGCGGCCGCGCCCTGGACGCTGATCGCGTAGATGAGCATCGCGATGGCGGGCGGGATCATGCTCCCGAGCGAACCGGCGCTGGTGAGGATGCCGATGCTGAAGCGGGTGGGGTACCCGCTCGCGATGAGCGCCGGGTACATCACCGCGCCGACGGCGACGAGCGTGACCGGGGAGCTCCCGGAGATCGCGGCGAACACGATGCACGCGAGGATGCTGGCCACGGCCATGCCCCCGGGCATCCACCCGACGAGCGCGCGCGCGAGCGTGGTGAGGCGGGTGGCGATGCCGCCGCGGGTCATGATCGAGCCCGCCGCGATGAAGAACGGGATCGACAAGAACACGTTCTTGGTCGTCAACGACTCCATCTTGGTGACGATGCGGCCGAGCTGATCGAGCGTGGAGCCCGTGCCGTCGACCCACAACATGAAGCACATCGCGGTGGCGACGCCGACCACGACGAACAACCGCGCCCCGAACAGCGCGAGGAGCACGATGGCCCCGATGAGGAGGAGGCCACTCACGACGGGCTCCCGTCGGCGTCCAGGCCGAGTTGGTGCAGGGTGTCGTCTCCGCCCAGCGCTTCGCGACCGAGCCACACCCGGGCGCCCTCCAGGCCGAAGCGGAACGCCAGGACCGCGGCCCCGAACGGGATCGAGAACATGACCATCCACTTCGGGATCACCGTGCCGGTCATCGTGCCGGCCGCGTGTTCGGAGCCGGCCCAGGTGTCCCAGTGACCGGGGATGTGCGCTTCGCCTTCGCCCACGCCGAAGATCGAGCGCCATCCCAGCACGGCGATGAGCACGCAGAACGCGGCGGTGACCCCGTGACCGAGCGCCGCGACCTTGGGCGCGAGCGCCGCCGGCCACACCTTGCTCCCGACGTCGAGCGCGAGGTGCCGGCGTTGGTACGCCGCGAGGCTGGCCCCCGCCATGCCCATCCACAACGTCAGGGACAACGCCAGGGTTTGCGACCACACCATGCCGTTGGGCATCAACGTGACGTACGCGTACAGGCCCACGCCGCTGAGGAGGCCCCAGACCGCCCCTTTCCAGAGCGCCCCGCCTTCGGCGCGGGTGCGGAACGCGAGCACCCCGATGGCGGCGTTGACGATGCCGGCCCACAGGGGCACCGACGCCGGCCCGAGCGCCGCCTCGAGCGCGTCGGGGACGATGGGGCTCTCGGTGGTGGCGGTGACCCGGTAGACCACGTCGAGGAACACGACCGCGCCCATCACGGCGAGCATCGTCGCGACCACGCGCTTCTCGACGGCGTAGACGAGCGCGTCGATGCGCTCCAGTTGCTCGATCACGGGGGAGTCTCCGCCGCGGAGCTTAGCAGGTTGTGACGCGGTGGTGGCGATGCGCCGCGACCGTCCGCGTCGAGCGGCCGGTCCGGCGGCGCATCGCGCCGCGGGGGCGACAGTGCGTGCAGCGCGATGCGCCGGCTGCGCTGGGGCCACCCCGGGCAGCCGCGAAAAAGCGGGGCCGCGTGCCCTGGCGCGCACGCGGCCCCGCCGGGCGGTCGGCTATTCGACCGTCCCGTGGCACGCTTCGTTGGCACACGAGTTGGTGTACGGCGTCGGCATCGACTGGCCCGTCGTCAGGGACCACGTCTTCGCGGGAACGTCGAACATGTGGTTGCTGACGTCGTTGTGCCAGTACTGCACACCGTCGATCACCAGGCCCGCCTCACCGGCGCCGGTCTTGGCGGTCTTGGTCATGTGGCAGTCGGTGCACTTGGCGTCGTCCATCATGGAGCCGAGGCCCGCGCCGAGCGTGGTGTCGATGTGCGCGGCCAGGTCGGCCGCCGTGCTCTCGTGGCAGCCGGTGCCGCAGCTCGCGGTGTTGTCGGTCGGGTCTTCGCGAAGCTGGTTCTTCTGCTCGTACCGGTGCGGGTCGTGGCAGCTCGAGCAGGTCATCAACGTGCTCGAGTTCTTGTACATGCCGCTGCGGATGAAGTCGCTGTACTGCTGATGGTGCGACTTGGAGTGGAGGGCGTCGTCGGCGTAGTAGTCGGTGGAGGCCCCGTCGAGCTGCGTCGTCGCGTTCTGGCTGAGGAAGTCGTTGCGCGAGGTGCCGGCCACCATCATCCAGCCGCCGCTGTCCACGGGGCTGTCGGTGCCCGAGGCGCCCTTCGGGCGGCTGTGGCACTGACCGCAGATCATGGACTCGCGCTCGGGCGTGAGCAGCTCCGGCGACACGATGTACTTCGACTGGCCGGTCGCTTCCCAGTGGGCAGAGCCGGGGCCGTGGCAGCTTTCGCAGCCGGTGTTGACCTCGTCGGCGTGGCCGTCTCCGTCGTAGTCGAAGTCGCCCCAGACGCGGTCTTCGACCAGGTTGGCGGTCCAGGTCGTCGAGTCGGAGCCGGTGACCTGTACGCCGACCGCGTGGCAGGACACGCAGTTCTTCTCGAAGGACTTCGCCGTGCTCGGCGGCGCGAGGGTGTGGGTGGTCTCGTTGTACCAGTTGCCGCCGTTGTAGTCGCGCCAGACCTTCGCGGAGCGCGGGTACACCGAGTCCTCCGAGCCGTAGGTCTGGTACTGCACCGGCAGCATCGCCATGTAGGAGCCGCCCGCGCCCGCGATCCGCGTCATGTACCGTTGTTTGTAGACCCCGCCGCCGTACACCAGGTCGACGTCGTAGGTGAGGTCGGCCTGCGAAGTGTCCGCCACGTTGTGGAGCGTCACCTGGTAGGTCCCGTCCTCCGCCTGCTCGACGGTGGCGCTGAACGAAACGCCGGTGCCCGGATCGGTCTCGGACGTCTTGTACTTGTCCATCGTCCGGGTCGAGTCGTAATCGTAGTAGTAGATGGTCGTGCCGGGGTCGAACTTCCCGTCGAGCGCGTCCCAGAGCTCCGGACGGTCCTCGGGCGCCTGCAACGGCCCGTACTCGTACGGCGACCAGATGCCGTTGCGGTGCAGGGTGTTCTTGATGTGGGTCTTGCCGTGGCACCCGACGCACGTGCCGGTGCCCACGTAGTAGGCATCCGCCGGCGTCGCGAACGAGACCTCGATGTCGAGTTGCGTGCCGACCACGTCGGTGGAGACGATCGCCTGGCGACACAGGCTGCCGCCCGGGAGCCACGTGTCGTCGCCGTCGGCCGGCGTGTACACGATGAAGTAGCTGCCCGCTTCGAGCGTGGGGAGCGAGTAGGCACCGTCGACGCTGACCAGCGCGGACTGGAAGCCCGATCCGAGGGAGGCGATCACATCCTCGATCGGCTCGTCGTCGGTGCTGTCCACCGCGACCGTCGTCGCGGGCAGGGCGGCCACCTCCTCCACGGGGACGAAGTAGACGGTGCCGCTGGTGACCGGGTCGCCGGCCCGGTCGAGGACACGACCGACCACGCCCGCCGGTTCGGTGGCCATCCAACCCGCGTCGTGGCCGTCTTCGCCGTCTTCGCCGGGCTGCCCGTCCTGCCCGACGGCGCCATCGGCACCATCGGCGCCGGCCGCCCCCGCGGCGCCCGCGGCGCCCGCCGCGCCGTCGGCCC
>SXOM01000467.1 GCA_005776735.1 Pseudomonadota bacterium | reverse complement strand
GTGACGACGGACCGCTTGCGCGTGCCGAGCACGCTCACGAGGTGGGAGTTGCGCTCCTCCACCTGGTCGAGCAGCTCCACCCAGGTCGCGGGCCGGCCCTGGTCGGCCGCCGACAGCGCGGACAGCACCCGCGCCGCCGTGAGGCTCCCCACCCGGTTGGTGGTCGACGTGCTGTTGGCCCCCCACCGCTGGGGGGTGACCTGCCGCCCCTGCGCAGCGACGTCCGCCGGCAGCGCTGCCACGCTCGCCGCGATCGTCGTGCGCCGCAGTCCGAGGAGGCCGAGCATCCGATCCCACGCCGTCATTGGTACCTCCGCAGCATGTCCCGACGACCGAACCCCTGGTCGATGCGGCGGAACGGATCGAATCGACTCTCGCGCACCCCATGGCGGATGTCGCCCGGGCGACCACCAGGACGCTGTGGACGGGCGTACCGGAAGGCCATCTCGGTGACATCCGGCCCGTCCCGCTTGCTCCCCGAGTCACCGTAGTCGAGCCACTGCCGCTCGAGCTGGCGGAACCGGTGGTCCGCCGGGAACCGGATCGTGCCGTCGTTGACGGCCGGCGCAAGGCCGCGGATGCGGATGTCCTTGGCCTCGGTCTGGCGCTCGATCCGCACCCAGGTCGCGAAGGTCTGGCTCGCCTTGCCGGCGGTGGTCGCCAGCATCTCGATCCAGTGCCCGAGCGAGATCGCCTCGATCACCGCGAGGTCGGGCGACTCCTCGGCGTAGATCTCGTCGAGCCGCTGGGCGAGCAGGAGTGGGTCGGCGATGCGGAGGAGCTCGACACGGTGCACGAGGAACCACCCCTGGGGAGTGGGGCCCCGGAGGCAGACGAGCGCCTGGAAGTCGCTCTTGCCCGTCTTGCCGAGGCTCGGATCGAACGCCATCACCTTGGGCAACTTCGTCGCCGCGAACGCGTCGACGTCGTAGTAGTGGAGCTGGCGGACGGGGCGGCCGCCGAGCGAAGGGGGGCGGTCGCCGAGCTCACTCTCGTAGCGCTCCTCCGAGCTGGCGCGGGCGAGTCGGATCGCGTCGGCCGGCCACCGCTGCGGGTACAGGAGCAGGCCGCGCTCGTCCTGGATCCGGAAGCGCACGACCGTCCAGTCGGAAAACGCCTCCTGCTCGGTCAGGCGGCAGATCACCGCGTCCGGATGATGCGGGGTGCCATTGACCATGACCCGGCCCGTGGCCGGCTCCAGGCCGTACTGGACCGCGCCGATCGCCGTGTCGAGGTTGCGGTTGCGCTGACCCAGGGTCTGCACGGTGCGCTCGCTGTCGGGATCGTCGAACAGCGCCAGCGTGGGCCGCCACGGCCCGTGAGTGCCGCCCCGGATGGCCTTTTCCATGCCGTAGGCACGCACTCGGACCCCGTTGCTCTCCCAGTCATCGATGGACGGCGCACGGCGCACCTGGCGGCCCCAGTCGCCCGACAGGCACGGGGTCAGGTCGCCCCAGTCCGACCGCAGGAGCGGGTTGCGCGCGAGCTCCGCCTCCACGACGAGCATGACATCGCAGGCCTCCTCGATGGTCACGCCGATCCACTGGATGTAGGGGTCCCAGTGCACCGGGATCTCACCCTCGGCCGCACATTGTCGACGGTAGACGTCCTCGAGCCACGCGTCCATCCGCGCCTCGACAGTCGGGTCCCAGTGCTCCGGGAGGCCGAGGCGGCGACACGTGAGCGGCCCGGCGGCGATCCGGCGGGCCGACTCCTCCGCCATGACCTCGCGGATCGCAGCATGGAGCTCCGGCTGCTCGGCCTGCAGGCGGCCCTCCCTCCACGCGCGGAGCACCGGGGCACACACCACCTGGTGCGTGATGTACGCGCGACCGGTGACCGTCGTCTTGCCGCAGCCGCGCGGAACGCGGGACGCGATGCGGCGGCTCCACTCGAGCGCCAGGTACAGGACGGCCTGGTACGGACTGCCCTCGTCGCGAAAATAGTGGCCGAGGTAGGTCTGATTGAACCGCTCCGGCAGCACCACCGCCTCGGCCATCCGGCGCAGTCGTTTGGCGTCGGTGTCGCCGGCGAACTGGGCGCCCTTGAGCGCGGCGAGGCGCTGTAGCGCTTCAGCGCGCGCCAGCGTCTGCTTGGCGGTGAGCTTGCGCTCAGGCGCCAAGACGCTCACCGTACCAGGCCGCGAAGCCGGTGATGTGCGGGGCGAGCGCGGTGATCGCGTTGCGGTCGCGCGTGGCCAGGTACTCGCCGACGAGGAGCTCGAGCGCCTCCATCGCGACCCCGAGCCGCACCTTGGGGTCCGCCTTCTGCTCGCCGTAGCGGTACTCGGGAAACGCCTTCTCCATCGCCAGGAGCTGCTGGTGGAGCTGGTTGGCGGCCGTGAGCGAGGCGGTGTCGGTCGCCTCCGCAAGCGCCGCCATGCACCGCTCCATCATGAGCCGCTTCATCGCGGCGGCGTTGGCCAGGTAGTCCGCCGCTGTCGACCGCTGCTTCGTCCACCCCTCGCGGGCGCCCACCTTCTGGAGGGTCGACACCGGCACGCCGGTCTCCGCGGCCGCCTCCTCGTAGCTCGCGCCGGCCACGACCAGGCGGCGCGCCTGCGCGCGGGCCTGGCTCTCGGTCACTTCGCCTTCCGGCCCGCCGGCTTGGGCTTCGCGGGCGGAGTCGGGGGGGCCACGGCGGGGGCCACGGCGGCGTCCACGGCGGGGGCTACGGCGGCGTCCACGACGGCGGCGAGGACGTCGACCCGCATCTGCAGGTCGGCACCAGCCATGACGACCTGGTCCGTGTACTCCTGCAGCCGCCGTACCGCGCCCGGCACCAGCTCGACGTATTGCCCGACTCCGTCGCCCTTCGTGGCCGAGCCCAGCAGGCCGTCGACCACCCGGCGCTGCCGGAAGGCGAGGAGGTCCTCGTCGCGCGGCCCGCCGCTCATCACGCGCACGTCGACACACTCCGGGCCCCAGACGTGCACGACGATGCCGGGCCGGATCACGGGCGCGCCGCCCTCACCGGTCACGTCGTGCCCGCAGTTGACCTGGACAATTTCTCCGACTTCCATGAACACTCCTCAGCGTTGGATGGCGACGCCCGGCACGGTGATGGTGCCCTCGACCACGTCCTGTCCGGCCGGCGTGAGCATGAGCACCTCGACCGGCGCAAACGCGCCGAAGCGACGGCCCTCGACGGCGATGAGGCCCTTGCCCACCAGGTAGTCGACGTCGCGATCGAAGCTGCGGTCGGGGGCGGAAGCGTAGAACGGCGTCAGCGTCGCCTGCAGGAGGCCGCGGGCGGTGGGCGCACCCATCGCCTGCGCCAGCGTCAGCAGGAGCTGCCCGCGGCACAGCAGGGGGAGTTGGTCAACGGCCGGCACGGCTCGCCCCACCACGCAAGATCTTCAGGACCTCTCCGAGGTCCAACCGCTGGGCGGCGAGGTCCGACCGCTGGGCGGCCACGTCGGCCTGGATCGCAGTCACCTGGCTCGCGGTCTTGGTCACCGTCTCGGCCAGGCCGTCCATGCGGACCCGGAGCGCATCCAGCTCGGCGCGGGTCACTCGATCGAGCTGCAGATCGCGCACCTGCTCCTCGAGCGTCTCGGTCCGCCGCTTCTGCAGCTCGGTCAGCTCGCTCGACTGCCGATCGTTGCGAGCCAACAGGCGATGGTGGTACGCCAAGAATCCGCCGGTGACCAGGCTCATCACGAGCTGGAAGAAGCTCATCGCGAGCGCGAGGAGGGTGGCGGGCTCGAGCAGGATGGCGCCCGCACTGGCAGCGCTGCCGTCCTCGGCAAGGGCGATGTCGGGGAGCACCAGCGCCAGGAGGAGGGCGAGCCCCAGCAAGATGTAGAGGACCAACCAGGGGGTAGGCTTCTGCCGCTGAGGTTCTGTCCGCATCCACGCCCCGAGGTTGGCCCTCGCACCCTACCCGCGACGGACCTGCCGGGGCGCAACACGGGCCCGGGGGTGATGGACCTTGGGCGCCACGCCGCGACCGGGCCGCTCGTCGCACAGAGGCGGGCGCGTGGCGCGCGGATCGGGTCGATTTGTGCTGCAACGCAGCATAACGGAACGGTTGAACCTGGGTAGTTCGTGACAAAACGGCAACCGTTGCCGTTTTGTCGTCTCTCACGTTTCGTTTGGTTCGGGAGTCCGGCCGCCGTCGAGGACCCGGAACTCAGGCCGAGCGGACCCCCGGCAACTGGTCTCCGGCGAGAGACTCCAACATCGCGGCGACCCGACCGGCTCCGACCTCGGCGGCCGCCATCCTCACCGCGCGCGCCAGTCGTGCGTCGCCACCAACGGGCGCGTCGTTCGCCACCATCTCGCCGGCGCCGACAAGTAGCCAGTCGATCGAGATGCCGTACACCCGCCGCAGTCCAATCAGCATCGCAAGGGAGGGCGGGTGACGGCCAGTCTGAACCTGGGACAGAAATGGTGCCGATACGCCGATTGTTGCGGAGAGCTGGCGAAGCGGGAGCCCCACATGCTCGACGGCGATGCGGACGCGGGCAGAAATTTCACCGTCAACGATTGACATGCCAACCATTGAGCGGGTAGGTGGTTGGTATGCCAATCGAGGCTGACCACCTGACCATCCGATTCGCCCTGGCGCGCAAGGGGTACAGCCTCGCCGCGGTGGCCCGCGAGGCGCAAGTGAGCCGCCAACACGTCAGTGACGTGGTCCGGGGAAAGCGGCGAAATATCCGCATTCGGCGTCTCATCACGCAGTGGGCTGGCATGCCGTTCGCCTCCTTGTGGGGCGACGACGCCCCAGGGATGGAGCCGGTAACCGCTCAGGTTGACAACGCAACCGCGCAGGAGCCCACTTGACCCGCTTCGCCCTCCCCCTGGCTGCCGCGGTCGCGGGCGCCACCCCCTGGCTCATCGGCCGCCCGCCCCCGATCGTCATCGCCGGCCTCATCGCCGGCCTCGCCGCCATGGCGATCCTCAACTGCGCGGTGTGGGCCGAGAACGGCGGCGCCGTGCGGGACCCCCTGAGCGAGGGGCTGGTGTCGACCTTCATCGTGAGCTGCTCCGCCCTGATGGGCGCCAGTCTGTGGGCGGTGACCCTTGGCTGACCTCGAGCTCCACGAGGGCGCCGCCAACACGATGGCCGTGCTCGAAGCCCTGTCGGCGCACGGCGGCTGGCTGGCGACCAACCAGGTCGCCGAGGCGGCCGGCGTCGGTCGCGACCAGGCGCGCCGCATCCTGCGGACGCTCGCCGAGCAGAGCTGGGCGCACCGCATGGACGTCGACGGCCGCGACGCCTGGACCATCGGCCCCCGCCTGCCGTTCCTCGGCCTGTCCTACCAGGAGACCCTCCTGCGGCGGGCGCGGGCGCTCGAGGCCGACACGCTGGCAGCGTTGCCGCGGGCGGACCGATGAGTGCGCCCCTGTGGCGGCACGGCCACCTCGTCGACGTGGGGGTCGCGTGGCAGCCAGCCGGGCCGGACACCTGGTGGGAGGTCAAGGTCACCGTCGACCCGGGCGTGGGGCCGACCTACCGCTTCCAGCTCGGCGACGTCCGCGCCGCCGCCACCATCCACACCGAGTCCGCCGAGGCGTTCGCCCGCCTCCTCCCCGGCCAACGCCTGCGCCTCTGCCGCATCGCCACCGACGCCATGCGTGAGGCGGCAGGCGAGCTCCACCGTCCCTGGCGGGCCCCCGTCACCGATCGCCGGTCGGAGGCTCCATGAACCGCCTCCAGGCGCGCGTGCGCCGCCTCCTCGATCGCGGCTTTGCCGTGCTGCGGGCGCCCGAGGTGCGGCCCCGCAGCGAAGCGGTGCCGGCCGCCCACACCGTCATCTACCCCGACCCGGTCACCGGTCGACTGCGGGCGATCTCCTCTCGCCACGGCGACCGCGCGCTCGAGGGCGCCGGTGGCGGTGCACCCAGCGGCGCCGCCGGCGGCGACCTCGGCGGCACGTACCCGAGCCCCACCGTCACCCAGGCGCGCGGGCTCCGGGAGACGGGTGGACCCACCACCCTCACCGTCGGCGAGGTCGACGACGGCCAGTTCCTGCGCCGGGTGGGCTCGGCGCTGATCGGCGTCCACCTCGCGGTCGGCATCGCCGTCGCCGGCGACCTCCTCGAGCTCCTCGGCGCCGCCGCGCCGGTCAACCCCGTCACCTCCGCCGCAGGTACCGTCGCATGAGCAGGACCGCCCTCAACTGGCGCTACGTCGGCGCCCAGAGCTTCGGCTCGGCCACCGTCGCGGCCGCCCTCGACGCGTTCTTCGCGCTCGGCGCGCTCACCACCTACGCTGACGGCACCAGCCGTACCCCCGGGTCAGGATCGGCCTGGACCTGGGCCCGCTACCAAAACGGCGGGGTCACCGAGGTGTGGCACGGCACGCCTCCGACGGACACGCTCAGCGGCCGCGTGATGCTCTGCGGCCAGGCGACCACCGCCAAGACCCCGACGCTGCTCACGCCCGACACGACGAACGCCGCGAACATCATCCAGTGCGGCGTCAACAAGAACTCGGGCTCCTTCCTCGCCTGGGACAACGCAAGCCCCTTCACCAGCGGCCAGTTTTCCGGCCTCTGGCGCATGTGGCCCACCTCGGCCGGGACGGGGACCGCCTACCTGTGGGAGTCGCAGACGGCGGTCATCGTGGTCCTCGCGACCACCGGCGGCGCCGTGTACGCCGCCCTCCTCGGCGACTGGCTCGACCCGGAG
>SXOM01000466.1 GCA_005776735.1 Pseudomonadota bacterium | reverse complement strand
CGGCCGCCGTGGTGCGCGACCTTGAGCACGTCGCACGCGCCCATCTGCGCTTCGATGAGCGCCCGCTCGGTCGGCTCCTCGGCGTCGCCCGGAAACAAGAAACAATCGTCGCCGTGGACCAGGCGCAGGACGACGCTGTTGCTGTTGAGGTCGGACCGGGTACCCCGGAAGGGCTGGCTCGTGTCCGGGAACAGCACCTCGAGCCGCGCGCCGTCGTCGAGGTTGAACACCTGCCCGCGCTGCGCGGTCTTGTACGCGATCGCGGGGTTGGCCTCGACCGCCGTCATCAGGCTCGCGTAGGTCTGGGTGGTGTGGCTCAGGCCGTTGTCGAGGTACACCTTGGGCGGGAGCGCGCGCACCACCGCCTCCATCGAGCCGATGTGGTCGGCGTGCGGGTGCGTCGCCACCACCATGTCCAGGTGGTCGACGCCGAGGCGGGTCATCTGCTCGACCACGCCGGAGCCCTTGTCGCCTGCGTCGATGAGGATGGTCTTCTGGGCCGGCGTCCGGATGAGGATGGCGTCGCCCTGACCGACGTCGAGCACGTCGACCACGAGCTCGCCCGCGTTCGCGAGCGCCGCGAGGAGCAGCAAAGCGAGCGCGAACATCGGCAGCGCCTAGGGCAGGGCGGAGAAGTACACGGCGCGTGCAGTGAAGTCGTAGCAGGCGGCGTAGCGCTTGCTGCCGATGCGCACGGTCTCGTTGTGGAACCCGAGCGCCCCCTGGTCGCCGGAGACCTTCTCGACCGACCACGCCCCACCGGAGTGGCGGGCCAACTTCATGTCGTTGGCGAACGCATCCTGGTAGACGATGCCCACCGCGCCGTCGTCGAGGAAGATGGCGGTGTCGGCGCCGACGTGGTTCCCGTCGTCGATCGTCTCGACGCTGAAGTCGCCAGGCGTGCCGTGGGCGACCTTCAGGTCCTGGTTGGCGACGTCGTGGTAGGCGATCCACAGGGTGCCGCCGTCGAGCACCATGGACGGCCACTGGCCCACGTCGCCCGCGTCGTCGACGGTGGTGACCGACCACGCGCCGCCGCTCTTGGTGGCGAGGCGCAGCGCGCCCCACGCCGCGTCGTAGTAGGCCACGTACTCGGTGCCGTCCGCCGCGATGAGCAGGCGGGCGTACTCGCCGACCTTCGCGTCGACCGTCTCGGCGCCCGCGCCCGTGTCCGCCGGCGTGTACGCTTCGCCTTCGGCGGCGACCTCGGCGGCGAAGGCGCTCCCGTTCCAGCGCGACACGCGCAGGGTGCCGGTGGCGGCGTCGTGATGGGCGATGACCGGGTTGCCGCTGGCGTCGAGCGCGAGGCTCGCCCAGTGGCCGGCGTCGGGCTTGGTGCCGCCGCCGATGTCGGCGACCTCGATCGCCCACACACCATCGGCCTTGTGCGCGGCCTTCAGCACGCTGTTGCTCGAGTCCTGGTACGCGATCCACACCTGACCCCGCCCGTCGATCGCCATGCTGGCGTAGCGCCCGGAGTCGCCGGCGTTGAGCCCGTTCTCGTCGGGGTAGGAGTCGACCTCCTCCCGCGTCCAGGTGGCCTTCCCGTCCTTGTCGAGGGTGCCCACGGCGTAGCCGAGGGCATCCATCGTACGGTCGTAGTACGCGATCGCCGGGTCGCCGTCGGGGGTGACCGCCATCGACAACCACGACCCCGCGTCGTTGGTGAACGCGGCCGGCTCGTCCGGCTTCGGAGTGTCGGTGGCGGGGTTGCAACCCTCGCAGCCCTGGAGCCAGATGGCCGAGAGCGGCAGGGCCAGGACGAGCGCGGACAGGCGCATGCGAGGCTCCTCGGTCCGGGCAGGGTAGCGGGAGCGGGGCCCGCCGTCAATCCAGGCGTGCGTCCCGCGTCACCCGCCGACGCGAAAGGCCTGCGAGTAGATCCACGGGTAGCGGTGCACCAGGGACTCGGCCTGGTCGTCCAGGGCGGTGCGGAGGTGGTTGGGCACGATGTCGACGCGCACCCGGTAGACGCCCGCATCGGCGACGGTCCATTCGCCGCACCCCGTCTGCCAGGGCGCGCCGTCCTTGAGCACCTGCACCTCGATGTCGGGCTCGGCGAGGTCGGTCGGGCTGGTGGCCGCGAGCGTGGGGCAGGCCACGGACAGGACGTCACCGACCGCGGCCGCGTCGGCGCTCCACGCCGAACCTCCGTAGCGCACGTCGAACCCGGTGGGCACGCCCAGGGCGTCGAACACCACGTACGACCGCCGTGCCCGCAGCGCCGCTTCGGCCGCGGCGGGGCCGTCGCCGTCGACCACCAGGTAGTTGGCGAACCAGGACATCATCCGCCGGAATGAATCCACCCGCTCCCCGTCGGTCATCAGCATCGGCAGGGCGTTCTCGTGCGCGTCGGTGCCGGCGGTGCCCAGGGTGGGCGCCGCGAGGTTCAGGGTGTCCCACCGGCCGACCGACACGGTCTGCTCCTCGTAGAACGCGAGGAAGACCAGATCCGGCTCGGCCAGGCTCGCGCCCGAGATGAACGGGCCCGCGGCCTCGAGGTACGCGAACGCTTCGAGTCCCAGGTCTTCCTCGCGCTTGTTGGGATCGACCATGGCGTGCAGGTTGAACAGCTCCACCCCAGACAATCCCAGCCCCTGCCGTACCGCGAGCGTCTCGTCGTCCTGTCCTTCGGTGTGGGCCTGGAGCACGAGGCCGCCGGCGGCGATCTCGGCATCGAAGGTCTCCGCCTCGGTGCCGTTGTAGATGCGATCGTTCTCCGCGCCGTCCTCGGTCACGTGTCGGTCGAGGCCCACGGGCATCAGCTCGTCCTCGATGCCCGCCAACCACAGCGGCTGGTGGCCCGATTCGCACGTGATGCGGCTCGCCACGCCATCCACCCGCTCATCCCCCTCCTGCGCCTGGAAGAGGCCGTCGAACGGCGTGGTCGCGGCCTCGGCGGGGTGGTCGGTGAAGAACGCGTAGTCGATCGCCGCGTCGCACAAGCCCGCGCGCAGGTCGGCGAGGCAGGGCGCGTCCTCCATCTCGTGGTCGTCGCACGCGTCGTGGGACAGTGGGGAGTGCAGGTGCACGATGGCGCGGCGGACCGCTTGCCCGTCGCGCGTGGTCTCGGCGAGTGGGGCGCGCTGGTGGCTCCACGGGACCGGCGAGGCCGGCTCCGTCGAGTCGGTAGGGACGGAGCTGCAGGCGACGAGGAACACGAGCATGACCGGCGCATAGCGCGGTCTGGGGCTGGCCGGAATGGCACATGTGCCATAGAGGGGCCGCCTCCCTGGTGTGTCCGTGAAGCTCCTCCTCCCGGTCTCCGTCATCGTCTTCGCCGCCGGTGCCTGCTGCTGCTGTGGCAGCGACATGACCTCCCAACTCGAGGAGCTCGGCGTGCCGGCCGATGCGATCCCGTCTGAAGGTTCTTCGGGCAGCGCCGACGCGGCCCCGGTGGCGGCGGGCGGCGCGTCCCTCGCGGGCACGTGCGGCAAGTTCAAGGAGAAGGGCCTGACGGCGCCGTCCGGCTCGTCGGTCATGGTCTGCAGCGAAGGCGGTGGGAACGACAGCATCGTCATCAGCGGCGGCGGCACCCCGGAAGAGGTGTGCAAGTCGGTCAAGGCCTGGGCCGAAGGCGCCGGCTACACCACCGAGTTCGACACCAACGCGGCCGGCACCTGGGCCGTCACGATGAAGGGCGCCAGCGACCGCCTCACGATCGGCTGCACCGAGATGGCGGGCTCCACCACCTCGTCGGTGTCGGTCACCCCCCTCTGAGCACGCCACGGCGTGCGCACTGCTCCCGTAGCTCAGCTGGATAGAGCACCAGTTTCCTAAACTGGGGGTCGCGCGTTCGAACCGCGCCGGGGGCGCCACTGCGTTGGTCAGGCCCGCGCGGCGAGCTGCTCCGGCGCGTCCAGCGAGCGGGCGTAGTAGCGCACGATCACCCGATCGGCGTCGGAGACGACCAGTCGGTCTTCCCGCACCCGGACGAGGCCACGCCGGGTGAGCAGGACGAGCGCCAGGTCCGCGGTGCGCTCCGCCTCCTCCGCGTCGACGATGTCGGCGTCGAGCTCGCGTGGGGCGTCTTCGAGGCTGTGCGCGCGCGCGCGGCGAACACTCAGAAACGCCATCCCCTGGGCGACCGGCCGGCCCGCCTGGCGGAGCGCGGCGATCTGCTCGCGGACGTGGGCCCGCACCGCCGCCGCCGAGTCCGCGCCTGCTTCGAGGGCTCGGCACACCAGCACGACCGGCGTCGCCGGTACCACGCGCGCCACCTCGGCGAGGAGCGCGTCGGCGAGGCGCGCGATGTGGCCCAGCCGCTCTTCTCGGGGCAATCGCGCCACCTGTGCGGCGTCGGGCACCAGCGCCCCCAGGCGCACTGGCGCGCCGAACTCGACCGCTGCGTACCCGTAGCGGCGATGGCTCGCCAGCCACCGCGGCCCGAAGAGGCCCAGCCCGAGCCGGGGGAGCGCCCGCACCATCCGGAGCAGCGACCGGAGCTTGTCGAACGCCCGTGGCGGCGGCGCTTCGGCCGTCTCGGCGGTCAGGTTGCGGTCTTCGAGCACCCGGTCGTAGTTGAGCCCCACGGGGATGAAGACGATCTCGCGCGCCGGATCTTCCCGCAGGATGCCGACCAGGTAGTCGAGCAGGCCGACCTTCGGCACGCGGAACGCGCCATCCCGGCTGAGCGCTCCTTCCAGGAAGAACGCCGTGGTGAGCCCACGCGCGGCGACGAGCTGGAGATACCGGCTCAGCACCCGGTGGTACAGCGGGTCCTTCTCGCCCCGCCGCACGAAGTAGCTGCCGAAGCTGCGGAACAAGCTGTCCAGCGGCCACACCCGCGCCCACTCGCCGACCGCGTAGCTGAGCGCCACCTGTTTCATCGCGCCGACGGAAAGAACCACGTAGTCGGCGTTGCTCCGATGATTGGCCACGTAGACGGTGACCGCTCCCGGTGGGACCGCGGCCCGGGCGGCGCTCAGTCCTTCCTGGTCGAAGACCAGCTCGTACACCAGGCGCACCGCCCCGGTCGCGACGTTCCCGCCGAGCTTGTAGTAGCTGAAGACGTTGAACATCGGCACGATCTCGTCGAGCCACTGCTCCATGCGGAGCCGCACCTGTCCGATGGTCGTGCCGGTCGCCGCCGCCCGCTCGGCCGCGGCGCGGTCCAGCTCCGGGTCCTGCAAGAGGGACTGGCGCACCCACAACCGGTCGACGAAGCGGAAGTGGTCCAACCGCACGTCGTGACGACGCATCCACTCGCTGATGCTGGTCTCCCAGCGTTCGCGGAGGCTACGCCACGCCCACCAGCGCACGACCTCCCACGCCGCGATGCCCGCGGCGACGGTGAGGAGGGTGCGCATGGTCGGGCCCATCCCGGCGCTCTAACGCCGATGGCGGGCGCGCCGCGTCCGTCCCGACCTCGATCGGGTCCGGCGCGCGCCCGGCGGCCGCCGCGCGGGGGCTCGGCGCGCGCCTACCCGCGGAGGCGGCGCTCGGCTTCCAGCCAGTTCTGCAGGGCCGTGCCGCCGCGTGCGAGCCACAGCTCGTACGCGGCGCGCGCGATCTCTGCGTGGGTGGGCGCGGCGGGCCCGGGGGCGGGTTCGACCGCGGCGGGCGCGGCGACCTCGACGATCTCGAGGGTGGACACCCCGACGAGGGGCGCGGTCGCGCCGGCGTCGACCGACAGGGCGGCCTCTGCCTTCTTCGTGCGGTTCCGCTTCGGCTTTTCCGGGGTGGTCGAGCCGGTGTCGGCGGGGGACTTCTTCGCGGCCATGTCAAGCTCCTGTGAGGCGCGGCGTATATCGCGCCGAATGTGACGACGCCGTGCCGGACTCCCCAGGAATTGCGCTCGACACGCGCGGCGCCGGGCGGCCTCGGCCGGCTTCGGGACGGTCGCGCGGCGCCGCCCGTCCGGGCGCTCAGTGTACCGGCACCTCGGCCCAGAGCGCGCCTCGCAGGTCGCCGACGCCGTACCCGGTCGCCCGATCGTCTGGATACCTAAGTTGAAGCTCGGTAAGCACCGCCGGCGCGAGGCCTTCGCGGGGACCGTGGCACAACAGGCACGGCGCCTCGACCGCGATCGGCCTGACGATGCGGGCTTTGCCGTCGACCACCGCCCGATACGGAGCGACCGCCGCGGCCGGGACCTCCCCTTGCGCCGACAGCCACGCCCGTACCCAATCGGGGGAGGCGTTCGCGGGGTTGCGCAGCCGCAACGAGCTCCGCCCGACGCGCACCCCGCTCTCCGCGGTCACCCCTGCCGTCAGCGCGGCGGCGTCGGTGTTGCAGGCCGCGAGCGCCGCCGGCGCACCACCGCGGCCGAGCTCCTCGACGACGCGATCCTTCAGGGTCTTGGCCAGGAGGCGGGCCGCGGCGTCGGCGCGCAGCAGCGCAGCTTCGTCCGGGGTGGGCGCGGCGGTGGGCTCCGCCGCCCAGGCGGCGTACCCGACGAAGACGGCCAGCAGCGTGAGGAGACGAACCGGCGGTGGGGACATGGCGAGCACCCTCGCGCGCACGAGCCGCCACCGGCCCCGGGTGTTGCGCCGTTCACGCCGGCCAGCGGGTCCCGGTGCGCGTTTCGGACACCTCCCACAACTTCGCGGCGACCGCGGCGTCGCGCGACGCGGCCGAGCGCGACGAGAGCGCCGGGGCACCGAACCACCCCAGCACCCCCGGGCCCCAGTACTGGCCGGACTCCGCGGCGGGGTCGACGGCGGCGCGCACCGTGGGCAGCGCGCCCGCGGCGGCGGACTGGGCGAAGATCGCGTTGCCGACCCCCATCACGCCGGACCACAACGCGTTGCCGGTGCGGCCCTGGAGCTCGGTCGCGGCGTAGCCGGGGTGGGCGGCCAGCGCCCCGATCGGCGAGCCGGCGGCGCGCAGGCGGCGGTCGAGCTCGAGGGTGAAGAGGAGGTTCGCCAGCTTGCTCTGGCCGTACCAGGGCCACGGGGAGTACCCGCGGTCGCCGTCGAGGTCGTCGAACCGGATGCGGCCGGTGTGGTGCATCCCGCTGGAGACGTTGACCACCCGGGTGCCCGCGCGGGGCGCCAACGACGGCCAGAGCCCCATCGTGAGCGCGAAGTGCCCGAGGTGGTTGGTCGCGAGCTGCAACTCGAACCCCTCCGGGGAGCGTCCGTGGGGCACGGCCATGATGCCCGCGTTGTTGATGAGCAGGTCGATCGTGCGGCCGCCTTCGGCCCACCGTGCACAGAACTCACGCACGTTGGCCAAGGAGGCGAGGTCGAGCGCCTGCACCTCGACCGACGCGTCGGGGACGACCGCGCGCAGCCGCGCGACCGCGTCCGCGGCCTTGGTGGGCGAACGCGCGGCGATCACCACGTGGGCGCCGGCCTTGGCGAGCATCCGCGCCGTCTCCCAGCCGAGCCCGCCGCTGCCCCCGGTCACGATCGCGAGGCGACCGCGCTGATCGGGGATGTCGGCCTCGCCGTACGCCAACTCAGCCGCCGAGCTCGTCGAGCTTCTTGCGGATGCCCTTGCGCTCTTCCTTGAGGCCCGCCTGGTCGGCCCACCCCAACGCGTCGTTGAGGATGCGCACCGCGGCGGCCTTGTCCCGGCCGGCCACGACGCCGGCGAGGTTCTCGGCGGCGACGACCTGGCGCTTGGGGTCCTTGGTCGCGCGGGCGTGGTTGATCGCCTCGGTGAACGCGGTCTCAGCGCTCTGCCGCTCGCCGATGCGCGCGAAGGCGAGCCCGGCGTTGAAGCTGAGGTCCTTCAGGAAGCGCGCGTCCATGCCCGACGCGCGGTCCCGCGCCTTCCCGAACAACGAGGCGGCCTCGGTGTTCCGGTTGAGCTGCAGGTTGTAGAACGCGACGTTGTAGATGTCGATGGGCAGGAACTTGTCGAACTTGAGCGACTGCGTGAGCTGCAGCGTGCGGTTGGCCATCTGCAGGGCCGCTTCGTAGTTGCGGAGCTGCGCCTGGGCCTGGGCCAAGAGCGCCGCGGCCGAACGTTCGCGCACCGGGTTCTGGAGCTGGTTGGCGATCTGGGCGACGCGGGCGAGCACGTCGGCGGCCTTGCCGGCCTGCTGCGCGAGCAGGAGCGACTCGCCGAAGTGGAACCCGGCCTCGAGCGCGAGGGGGGCCATGTTGAGCTGTCCCGCCAGCTCGTTGGCCTTCTTGAAGTGGTCGGAGGCTTCCTGGTGGCGGCCGGCGCGACGCGCGATGAGGCCGCGCAGGTACTCGGCGGTGGCCTGGATCGGCGGCTCGTTGGCGAACTCGAGCGCGCGCCGGATGTGGTCCATCGCCGCGTTCGGGTTGCCCTCCTGCAGCTCGATCCCGCCGAGGTGGTTCTCGATCTCGGCGAGCTTGAGCTTGTCGTCGTTGGCGGCGTAGAGCTTGGCCGCGTCCTTGGCCCGGTCGCGGGCGCGGTACATGTCGCCCCGGCGGAAGTCGAGACGGCTACCGGCGAACAACAACCACGCCTGGAGGTTGCGGTCCTCCTTGGTCGTGGCCCACTGGAGCGCCTCGGTGATGAGCGTCTCGGTCTGTTCGACCTGGCCCGCGCTCACCATGCGCTCGACGATGTTGAGGTACACCGTGCGCCGAAGCGGGTCGGACCACGCCACCTGCGAGAAGTGCTTGACCGTGTCGTAGATCATCGCCCAGGTCTGCGGCGACTCCTGGCCGAGCGCCATGCTGCGGAGCATGTTCGCGCGGTTGCCCACGCCGTACTCCGCGTACAGGCGCGCGGTCTTGACCATGAACAGGTAGCCGCGGGGCACGAGCACGCGCTCCATGAACAGGCCCACGCGGCGGGCGATCTCCTTGTCCTCGTCGCTCTGGTGTGCGAGTACCACCGCCTCGCGGAACAGCGGCTTGTGGAACTGGTAGAGCCAGGTGCCGAAGCCCTGGTGGAACTGGTCCTCCTTCACGAGGCCCCCCGCGGCGTCCATGATGTCGTCGACGCTGTCGCGGTCGAGGCCCGCCATGTCGGCCACCAGGCCCGAGGGGAACTGGACACCCAGGAGCGCGGCGAGGTGGAAGACACGATCGGCATCGGCGGCGGTGGCGTACTTGCGGTCGCCTTCTTTGCGCTGGGCCGGCGGCTCGTCGAGCTCGTCTTCGTCGAGCGCGGTCGGGATGAGCGAGAGGAGGTTGCCTTCGAGCGCGTCGTCGAGCTTGCCGGTGGCCTGGAGGTGGTCGATCAGCTCGCCGATGAAGCCCGGGCGCCCAGCCGCGAGCTCGGCCAGCCGCGCCGGGTTGGCGACGGTGACCCCGCGCGAAGCGGCGTAGGCGGCGACGTCGTCGCCCGTCCACGGCTCCATCACCTGGTGGACCAGGAGCTCCTTGCGGCGGTCGAGCAGCTCGAGCCAGGGCGCCGGCATCCACGCCCGGCCCACCTCGTCGACCGGGTCGGTGCCGAGCACCAGGAGCAGGTGGCCTTCGCCGCCGCGGAGCTCCAACAGACCGTCGAGCATCGCGGTGAGCGCGAGCGAGTGGACCACGCTCACGTTCTGCACTTCGAGGACCGTGGGCATCTTCTTGGAGATGGCGGCGATGATCTCCGCGAAGGCGGCGAGCGGATCGTCGGCCGGGACGGCGAGCTGCATCTTCTCGGCGCCCGGTTCGGGGACGTTCTTCTTGACGCCGTCGACGAAGACCTGGAACCAGCTCTGCTGGCGCTTGCCGTACTGGGGGAGCTGACCGGCGAGCACCAGCTCGATCTTCCCGCGGAGAGCGGCGTCGCGGTACAGCGCGCCGCACAGGCCCGCGTAGAGCGCCTTCATCGCGGCGTCGCCATCCATGTCCTCGGTGAGGGGGACGCGCACGACCAGCACGTCGTCGTCCTTCGGCAAGAGCCGCAGCATCTCGGACACGAGCACCCGCTTGCCGGACCCGAGCGCCCCTTCGAGCACGACGGTGCGCGAGGTGCCGCCGCGGGCGGCGGCGTAGTGCCCCTGGAGGGTGGAGAGATCGGAAGGACGGGCGACGTAGACGGACTCGGCCAAAGGGGCTCCCAGGCGAACGGCGCGCCAATGTAGGCGCCGACACCCCCTTCGTCAACGCAGGTTTGACGCTTCGGGGGCGTGCGCGGCTCCCCATTCGGCGGGTGCCGGTGATACCCTGTGCCCGCCTGGAGCCAGCGTGCTGTCGTTCCTTCTCCTCCTCGCGTGCGAGACCTCGAAGATCCCCGCCGAATCGCAGCACTTCACGGTCGAGGTCTCGGCCCGGGAGGGCGAAGGCACCTACGCGGAGAGCTTCGACTACTACCTCAGCTTCGACGCCAGCTCCGCCATCATCTACATCGGAGAGGACGCGTTCGCCCGGGGCACCGTCACGGGCTGCGACCTCACCTACCAGTCGGTCGTCGTCGGCCAGGACACCGACGGTGGCGACGTCAAGTGGCAGCTCTTCGGCCAGGCGTCGATCGAGTCGGCCGAGGGCGATCCGTGCGTCGACGGTGACGACGACTGGGCCGGCACCGAGTGGTTCGAGATCGTCGGCAGCGAAGACGAGGCGATCGCCGTCGGCCAGCAGTACTTCCTCGACACCCACGGGCTGTACGAAGGCGAGACGGAATGAAGCTCGCCGAGGCGGTCGCGGCGCTCGTCGGCCGCGTCTCCCGGCAGGTGCGCGGAAAGCCCGAGGTCGTCGAGCTCGCCGTCGTCTGCGTGCTCGCCGGTGGGCACCTGTTGTTGGAGGACGTCCCCGGCGTCGGCAAGACCACGCTCGGCAACGCCCTGGCCCGCGCCATCGGGGGGAGCTTCCGGCGCGTCCAGTTCACGAGCGACCTGCTCCCGGCCGACATCCTCGGGTTCTCGGTCATCGAGGGCGGGCGGGTGCAGTTCCGGCCCGGGCCGCTCTTCGCCAACGTCGTCTTGGCCGACGAGATCAACCGCACCACCCCGCGCACGCAGTCCGCGCTGCTCGCGGCGATGAACGAGGGCACGGTGAGCGTCGACGGCACCACCCACGCCCTGCCCGATCCGTTCCTGGTCATCGCCACGCAGAACCCGCACGAGTACCACGGCACCTGGCCGCTGCCCGACAGTCAGCTCGACCGTTTCCTGGTCCGCACCGCGATGGGCTACCCCGACCGCGAGGCCGAGCGTGACGTGCTCCGTGGCGCGTCTCGCGAGGCCGCGGCCGAAGG
>SXOM01000465.1 GCA_005776735.1 Pseudomonadota bacterium | reverse complement strand
GCGCCCATCGCCGGTGAGGTGATCGCAGTGAACGAGGCGGTCGAGGCTGAGCCGCAAACGCTCAACGAAAATGCCTTTGCCAACTGGATGTTTCGCATCCAGCCAGCCACTGCCACCGATCTCGACGGTCTGCGGGAACGTCGACCCCGGCTGCGTCGAGGTGCGCGAGCACCACCGCGCCCTCGGGCGTCGCCATCCCGGCGGCCGCGGCCGCGTCGAGGGTGGCCGCGTCCAGGGGGGCCCGGTCGGGGGCGCGCGCGGCTGCCAGGTCGGCCAGGAAGCGCAGTGCCTCGGCGAGCGGCCCGGGTGGGGGTTTGTAGCCGGTGACGCTCCGTTCGCTCGGCAGCGTGCCGTCGCCCGACGGCGTCGCCCGGCCGGACCGTTTCCACGCCATCTTGTCGAACGCGGCGGGGTCGACGGCGAACACCTCGTCGCGGACCTCGGTGGGGCCGATCTCCCCGTCGCCGTCGCGGTCGACCTCGGCGGCGGGTGACCCGCCCGGCGGCTTCTGGGGGTACTCCTCGAGCGTCACCCGACCGTCGCCATCGGCGTCCAGCGCGCGCAATACGCCCGAAAACGGGGCCGCGTCGGGCGGGGGCGCGGGCGTGCACCCGAGCAGGAGCGCCAGGATCATGGCGAGAAGTACCCGTGCTCGCGGGCCTGGCGCACCAGGGCCGCGTCGGGACCGGCGTCGGCGCCGTGCAGCACCAGGCTGCGGCGCCACGCGAGGAGCCCGTCCCGCAGGGCGTCGCGGCCGGGTCCGGCGGGGGCCGTGGTGTCGACCGACCAGGCGGGGTCGGCGTCGCGGGACGCCTCGGCCAGCGGCAACAACCACGGCGAGTTGGCCGCGAGGCCCGTGAACGACAAGCGTCCCGCCGGCCCGCGGACGCTCACCCCGCGCAGCATCCCCTCGGCGTACGTGAGCTCGTGCGTGGGCCCGGCGCCGCCGTCGGTCCACGCGCGGAGGCTGTGCCCGTGGATGCCCGCCGGGACCACCGCGCCGGCGTGGTCCAGCACCGTCGGCAGCACGTCGACCAGCATGGCCGGCGCTTGCACCACCCGACCGATGCCGCCGGGCACGCGCACCATGAGGGGGACGTGCAGCTCGGCGTCGTGCAGCGCATCGCCGTGGCCGTACCGGCCGTCCTCGCCGAGCGCTTCGCCGTGGTCGCTGAGCACCACGATGACCGTGTTCTCGAGCGCACCCTCCCGCTCGAGCCGCTGCATGAGCCAGCCGAAGAGCGCGTCGCCATACGCGACGGCGCCGTCGTAGACCCCCTTCACGAACGCGTCGTCCTCGGCGTCGAACGCCTCGTGGCGGTGGTGGGCGGCGGCGTCGGCGAGCGCGGCCCGCCCGGCGGCGTCGCGCGGGCGCGGCCGCCCGAGGTCCCACAAGAACCCGAGCATCTCGTCGTCGCCGAAGATCTTGCCGTCGAAGATGAGCTCGGTGCCGATGCGCCGTCGCACGGCGTTGACCGCGGCGCCGCGGTAGCCGCGCTCGGTCCACGCGAGGCCGTAGGGCGCGGGGTCGGCGTACGGCGCGTGGGCGTCGTAGCCGTGCACGAAGAGCAGCCACGGATCGTCGTCCTGGCCGCGCGCCTGCAGCCAGTCGGCGGCCGCGGGGCCGGTGTGCCACAACGAGCCGAGCGGGGAGGTGGCGCGCCACGTGTCGAACCCGCGCTCCAGGCCCCACCCGGGGCCCAGGTGCAGCCCCGCGGTGAACGCGGCGGTGTCGTAGCCGTAGGCCCCGAGCACCTCGGCGAGCGTCGGCGCGCCGGGCGCGAGGGTGAACTTCGGCCCCGGCGTGCCGAGCTCGCTCGGGTACCGACCGGTGAAGACCGCCGCGTGCGACATCGCGGTGGTGTTGGCCTGCGCCCAGGCCTGGGCGAAGACCGTGGCCTGCGCGGCGAAGGCGTCGAGGTTGGGGGTGAGCCCGCGGTCGTTGCCCCAGGCCCCGAGGCGGTCGGCCCGCACGGTGTCGAGCGAGACCACCAACACATTAGGCGGACGCGGCGCAGGCGGCGCCGCGCTCGCAGCGCAGGCCGACCCACAGAGCGTCCCCAAGGCCCAGATCGCACGCACGGCGCAGGGTAGCCCGGCGCTCGGTCGCCGGCCGCACCGGAGCCGGGTGCGTCGCCCCGTGGCGCGCGGCGCCGCGCGGCCCCGGCCGCCGTCCTGCCGGTCGCGCGGCGCCGCCCCGAGGTTCCCATGCTAGGGGGCTCGGCATGAACATCGTGCAGGTGTCGGCGGAGCTCGCGCCGTGGTCCAAGACCGGCGGGTTGGGCGATGTGTGCGGGGCCCTGCCGCGGGCGTTGGTCGAGCGGGGTCACCGGGTCGTCGCGGTGGCGCCTCGCTACAAGGCGTACGAAGGCGCGTGGGACACCGGCGTGCGCGCGCGCATCCACCTCTTCGGCCACACCCACGAGGTCGGCTACCACCACCTGCGCCGCGACGGCGTCGAGGTGCTCTTCGTCGACCACCCGAGCTTCCGCAGGCCGGGCATCTACGGGGACGATCGCGGCGTGTACGGCGACAACCTCTTCCGCTTCGCGCTCCTGGCGCGAGCGGCGCTGGAGGCTCCGCTGCGGGTGCCGCTCGACGGGGCGCCGCTCGGCGAGGACGTGGTCTTCCACTGCAACGACTGGCACACCGGGCTCTTGCCGGCGTTCTTGGAGGGCACCTACCGCTCGGCGGGGCGCTACGCGCGCGCGCCGGCGGTGCTCGCCATCCACAACGCGGGCCACCACGGCACCTTCGACGCCCACGAGTTCGCCGGGCTCGACCTGAGCACCCGGTGGTGGCCGGCGTGCGACATGGCGGGCCGGCTCAACTGCCTGAAGGCGGGCGTGGTGTTGGCCGCGAAGCTGGTGACCGTCTCGCCCACCTACGCGCGCCAGCTCTGCATCGACCACGGGCACGGCCTCGAAGGGCTCTTCGCCCACCGCGCGCACGATTTGTGGGGCATCCTCAACGGGATCGGGGAGGAGTGGAACCCGGCGACCGACAAACACCTCGAACACCGCTTCACGGTGGACGACCTGTCGGGAAAGGCCGCGCAGAAGGCGGCGCTCCAGCGGGAGCTCGGCCTGCCGGTGCGCCCCGAGGTGCCGATCTTCGGGGTGGTCGCGCGGTTGGACCACCAGAAGGGCATCGACCTGTTGATGGGGGCGGCGCCGTGGTTGTTGCGGCAGGAGGTCCAGCTCGTCGTGCTCGGGAGCGGGGGCGCCGAGTACGAAGACTTCGTCCGTCGCCTGGGCCGCGAAGCGCCGCACCGCGCCCGGGGGGTGGTCGGCTTCTCCGAGCCGCTCGCGCACCGCATCGAGGCCGGCGCCGACGTGTTCCTCATGCCGTCGCGGTTCGAGCCGTGCGGGCTCAACCAGCTCTACTCCATGCGGTATGGGACCGTGCCCATCGTGCACGCCACCGGTGGCCTCGCCGACACCGTGCAGACCTGGGACCCCGCGCGGGGCGAGGGGACGGGGTGGGCGTTTCGCGAGTTCAACGTCGACGCGCTCGTCCAGGCCATCGGGTTTGCGCTGCGCACGTGGTGGGACCACCCGGACGCGTGGCGGCGCATCCAGCAGAACGGCATGCGCCGCGAGTTCGGCTGGGGCCGGGCCGCCGAGCTGTACGAAGCGCTGTACCGCGCGGCCGGTGGGAGCTAAGGTGGTCGGGTGATGCGCACCCCCCCCTTCGTCCTCTTGCTCCTGGCCTCCTGCGAACAGGAGTACCAGGTGGTCCCCAAGCCCCCCGAGGTCGACCCGGAGGACGTCACCGAGTGCCCCTTCACGCAGGTGGAGGACACCGACTTCTACCGGTACGACTGCAACCCCGTCTTCACCACCACGGGCGAAGGCTGGGCCGAGACGATCGGCGCCACGGCCTTCAACGTGACCGAGGTGCTCGGCCACCCGTTCTACCAGCTCTGGTACACCGGCCTCACCGACGACGACGAATCGAGCTTTCCTCCGTACGCGATGGGATACGCGGTGTCGCCCGACGGCACGGAGTTCGCGGCGCTCGAGGGCAATCCGGTGCTCGAACAGGGCGACAAAGAGAGCTTCGACGCCGACTACATGTCGGGTAACCAGGTGGTGTGGGACCCGTCGAGCCGCCAGTACGTGATGATCTGGCAGGGCATCAACGACGACGTCAACCCGCGCAACATCGTCAACGGGCTCGGGGTGGGCACCTCGGCCGACGGTCGCGACTGGACGCGCTTCGCCAAGAACCCGGTCTTCGACTTCGGCGGCGACGCGGCCGAGGACTTCTCGTACTGCTGGCCGCTCGACCTGACGCTCGGCGAAGTCTCCGGGTACACCGGGTACATGGCGGGCGGGCAGACGCCGACGCGCCAGGGGCAGGAGAGCCTGTGCGAGGTGTACCGCCTCAACGCGGGTACGCTCGGCGAGTGGAAGGCCAACGAGACGGTGGTGCTCGCCGCGGGCGACGAGGGGGAGTGGGACGATCGCGGCATGATCGCGCTGAGCGTCGCGACCCTCGGCGGCACCCGGTACATGTTCTACGTCGGCTTCGGGTTGTGGACGGCGCAAGGCAACTACGTGCTCGCCACCCACGCCTACCTCGGCATGGCCACCTACGACGAAGACGGGGAGCGATGGAAGAAAGAGGGCGACCCGATCCCCGTCCATCTCACCGAGGACGGCCAGGTGTCGGGCGTCGAAGCGCTCACCGTCGGCAACCGCATCCACCTGTGGATCACCGACAGCTACGAGATCGACGGCGAGCCGCAGCAGGCGGTCGGCTACTTCCTCTTCGACCCCGCGCGCGCCGATGCGGTCGAGGACACGGCCGGCGAATGAGCGTGGCGGTGCTGGTGCTCGTCGGCTGCGGCAGCTCGGGCCTCGTCGAGCGGCCGCCGGTGCACGACAGCGGCGACACCGCCGCCGCGGCCGTCGGCATCACGTCGATCGACCCGGCGTGGAGCCTCCCGGACGAAGAGACGGCGGTCACCATCACCGGGTGGGGCTTCTCGGGCGCGGTCACCGTGGAGTTCGGGCGCTCCGAGGTGAGCGCGAGCGTGGTCGACGCGCAGACGCTGGTGGTCACCGCGCCGGCGGCCGGCGTCGAGACCACGGTCGACGTCACGGTCAAGACCGATGCCGGCGAGGCCACCTTGCCGAGCGGGTTCACCTGGGCCGCGGAGGAGCCCGACGACACCGGCGACACCGGCGACACCGGCAACACCTCGGGCGCCGGGAAGACCGGCGGGCTCTTGCAGTTCACGCTCCTGCAGATCGCGTGCCCGAGCTGCCTCGGGTACACCGGGAGCCTCCAGGTCAGCGCGCAGGCCGCGCTGCACGAGCCCACCGCCAAGAGCTGGGTGGAGTGGCTGCCGTCCACCGGCACCTGCGTGGAGAACCCGGCGCCCACCGCGGCCGCGGCCGCGTACCTCGACGCGGGCGACCAGATGTGGCTCGAGTACGGTCCGGAGGACCACCCCGAGGTCAGCGTCGCCCTCGACGCGGGAGCCGACGGCCTCTTCGCGGCCGACGGCCTGGACGCCGAGGACTTCGTGCGCACCGCCGGGTACCGCGTCGAGGTCGAGGGCGGCGCCGACGTGCCCGCGTTCACGGTCGAGAACGCGTTCTACACGCCGGACTCGATCCAGTCGCTCACGCCGGTCGAGCTGCTCTACACCGAGCCGCGCCAGGCGTTCGCCGCCCAGATCAAGAAGTCGCGCGCCGACTTCACGTGGTCGAGCACCGGCGGCACGGCGGACTTCGCGGTGATCGTCGACGTCTACAACCCGTCCAGCGGGGCCTTCCTCGGCGAGGTCCTCTGCTACGAGGCCGACACGGGCAGCCTCCGCGTGCCCGCCGCCTACCTGGGCTACCCCACGGGTTCGCTCCTGGTGGTGGGCCTGTACCGCTATGGGGTCGCCGAGTTCGAGCGCCCCGACGACGCGTCGAGCGTCGAAACCGTCGTCACCTTCGGTGTCCTCGGCACCGGCACCCTCGCCAACTAGGTTCCCATGCGCCACGCCTCTCTCGCCCTGTTCGCCCTGGCCTGCTCCACCGAAGCCGAGACCGACGAGGTCTGCGACACGATGTGCCAGGAGCTGGTGATGACCTGCGAGTACGCGGCCTACCCGAGCTACGAGTCGTGCGTGCAGGGTTGTGCGTTCTCCCGGCAGGAGGGCGGCAACGTCAAGCGCGAAGCCGACTGCATCGCGGCGGCCGAGTGCGACACCTTCGCCATCGTGGACTGCGAACACCAGTGGGGCCAGGACGCGGCCACCGGCGACGAGTAGCTCAGCGTGCGCGCAGGTCGTCCAGCGCGTTGAGCACGGCGCGCAGCACCACGTCGGGCGAGGCGGGCTTGCGGATGCGCCCATGGACCTGACCGCGCGCGAGGTCCATGACCACCGGGTCCAGGCACGCCGTGTACAACAGCGTCATCGGCCGGCGCGGGAGCCGCGCCAGCTCGTCGAGCATCACCAGGCCGCCCAGGTGCTCGATGTGCTCTTCGTACTCCTTGCCGCGCGGCCCGAGCGTGCCCCGGTGGGCGCTGCCCATGGGGATGAACAGGTCCATCACCAGCAGGTCGACCGGGTGGTCCTGGAGCTCGCGCACGGCCTCGTCGACCTTGCACACCACGATCACCTCGGCGGCGCCGCCTTCCTGGAGCGCGCGCGCACAACTGGAGAAGGTGTCGGGGTCGTCGTCGAGGAAGAGGACGCGCACCCGGCCCGGCTCACTTGCCGCCGGCGGTCTGCTTGCGGCGGCCGGTGAAGAAGCGCACGCCCATCGCTTCCGCGGTGCGGAACCACACCCACGGTGGCACCAGGAGCGCGCGGTGGGGGAGGAGCGGCTCGAACGTGGCGGACGGGGAGGTGGCCATCTCCGGGAGCACCTCGGCCACCCAGCGCGGCCCCTCGAGATCGAGCACCAGCTGCGTCCACGGGTCGCACATCGCAGGGAGGAACCGTGCGATCCACTGCACCGCCTCCTTGGTGGCGGGCTCGGCGACGAGCGCGGGAGAGGCCAGCCGGAGGGTGGCGCCCGGGGTGTCGAGCTCGAGCACGCGGAAGCCGAGGCCCGGCGGGCCCGCCACCAGCGCCTGCGCGACCTGGGCCTTGACCTTGCTGCGCGGCGCGTAGAACGTGCCCGGCACCTGCGCGCGCACCACCTCGTCACGATCGACCCGCAGCTCCTCGACCTGGCCCGCCACCCACGACACCCAGCGCGCGTCCTGCGCGAGGGCGTCCTCGAGGTAGGCGAGCTCGGCGAAGCTGCACTCTTCGAACGCGCAGCCACACTGGGTCTTCATCTGGGCGGACAGCGCGTCGCGTTGCAGCTCGGTGAGCGGGCGCGCCGCGCCGATGAACTCGGTGCCGAGGAGCACCCAGCGTTCGTTCTCGCGCAAGTGGCGGCTGCGCGCCAACAGCGCGGCGATGGCGCGCTCGTCAAGGTCTTCGTCGCGGGCGAGCGCCAACATCGTGCCGACCGCGAGGTGTTCGCCCTCGCCGCAGAACGCCAGGCCGAGCCCCTGGTGCACGGCCTCCGATTCGTTGTGCGTGACGACGACCCGCTTGGGCAACGCCTCGGCATGCGCGCCGCGGGCGAGGGCCCAGATGCGGTCGGACACGTAGATGCCGTGCTCGTTCATCGCGTCGTTGAGCGAGGCGAGGTCGGCCTTCTCGCGTTGGAGGTCGCCGAAGAGGCGGCGGAAGAGGCCCTGGTCGGCGATGAGCTCGTTGGCCCAGCGTTCGCCGGTCTCCGTCCAGTCGCGGCAGCCTTCGCGCTCCTGGTCTTCGGACCAGGTGTTGGCCATGAAGGCCAACAGGTGCGACACCTGGCACCGGAAGTAGGGCCCCGGCGGGAACTCCAGGCGTTGGCCCACCCAGTCGCGCAGGTGCGCCGGCAGGGACCGGGCGCGGTCGCGGATGAGGTTGCCCTCGGCTGCGCCGAGCTTGCCGTCGGCCCAGGCCACCACGAGCATGGGCAAAAAGCGCAGCAGCGTGGGTTCGGGGTCGGAGAACCCGAGGTCCCGCCACAGCCGGCGATCGATCGAAGAGAGAAGTTCGGAGTGACTGTGCGGCACGGGGGACCGATCGGGTTTGCGGAGGGGCCGGGAGGGATGTAGAACGCCGCGGCGCCTCACCCCGGGACGGTCCGGAAGCGGCGTGGAGATAGCATGTCGCGTAGCGCAGGTCGACTCGGCTGGTTCCTGGTGTGGGCCGTCGTGTTCTGCGACATCGGAACGTCCGTCTACTACGTGCCGGGCATCCTCTACGGGTCCACGGGCGACCGAGCCGGCTTCTTCGTCGTGTCCACGCTCGTGGCGTTCGTCCTGCTCGCGATGAAGTACGTCGACGTCACGCGGCGCTTCCCGAGCGGTGGCGGCGTGGTGTCGGTCACCGACGAAGCCGCGGGGCCGTGGTGGGGCTGCGCCGGCGGGCAGCTCATCATGGTCGACTACTTTTTGACGGTCGCCATCAGCGCCATCAGCGGCATGTACTACATCGACAGCGTGGTCCACCTCGGCGGCAACGTGCTGCCGGCCACGCTCGGTGCGCTCGCGGTCCTCGCGCTGCTCAACATCGTGGGCATCAAGGAGAGCGCGATCGTGAGCCTCGTGCTCGCGGTGGTCGCCGCGGTGGTCGACGTGGGCGTGATCATCGCCACGCTCCTGCACGCGCCTGCCCACATGTGGGACCGGTTCCTCGGCGAATGGAGCCTGATGGGCGAGCTGACGCCGTGGCAGATGTTGGTCGGGTACTCGGGCGCCTGGCTCGCGTTCTCGGGCCTCGAGTCGATCTCCCAGCTCTCGCCCGCGATGCGCGACCTCAACGGCACCCCGCGCAAGGGCATGCTGGCGGTGGTCGTGAGCGTGCTCATCACCGCCCCGTTCCTCACGTTCTTCTCGACCCTGGTGCTCCCGTCGGAGATCAAGGACCACGAGTCGGAGCGGTTCATCTCCGAGCTCGGCGCGGTGGTCGGCGGCGAGTGGTTGAAGTTGGCGGTCGTGCTCTCCGCGTCGTCGTTGTTGTTGTTCGCGGCCAACACGGCGATCATCGGCAACTACCACGTGATGATGGCGCTTGTCCGCCGCAACTTCCTGCCGGCGTCGCTCGGCGCGTTGTCGCATCGTTTCCAGACGCCCTACCGCGCCGTCATCCTCTCGGTGGCGATCCCGGCCATCGTACTGGTGGTGGCGGCGGGCAGCATGACGCTGTTGGGCGAGCTCTACGCGTTCGGCCTCCTCGGTGCGTTCATGCTCACCAGCATCGGCATGGACATCTTGCGGTGGCGGGACGGGCAGCGTGGGCTCACCTTCGCGCTGGGCATCGTCACCACCGTGCTGGTGGCGTTGGCGTTCGGCACCAACCTCGTCGCCAAGCCCCTGGCCACCTTGTTCGGCGGTGGCCTCGCGGGCGCCGGTATGCTCCTGGCCTGGCTCACCCACACCGGCCGGCTCGATGCGATCGTCGAGCGCATCCCCCGACTCCAGCCCCCGCGCGAGGTCGACGTCACCGAAGCGTCCTTCTCGACGCTGGAGCGCGCGGTCGCGGCGCTCACGCCCACGGGCCCGCCCAACGTCATCGTCGCCAGCCGCGGCGCCACCAAGAAGATCTTCAAGGAAGCGGTCGACCGCGCCCGCAGCCGTGGCCTGGACCGCGTGTACGTCATCTACGTCGACGAGGTGCCGGGCCTGTTCTACCCGCAGCTCGCCCAGCCCACGCCGGAGGGGCTCACCGTGCTCGAGGCGGCGTCGCTCGCGATCGAGTCGATGGGGCTCAAGGCGGTGCCGATCTGGGGCCTGTCGCACTCGGCGGCGGAGTCGGTGGCCGAAGCGGCCGAGTCGCTCCGCTGCGACACGGTCGTCATCGGCGCGACGCAGCGCACGTTCTTGTGGAGCGCGCTGCGCGGCAAGTTCATCGGGGAGCTGCTCGGCAACCTGCCGCAGCAGATCCGGCTCATCGTCGTCGGGTGAGCGTCGGGGCGGATATCAGGGCCCGGATGTCCGCTGCCCAACCGCATCGCCTGTTGTTCGTGTGCACCGCCAACATCTGCCGGTCACCGATGGCGGAGGAGTTGGCAAGGTTGTATGCCGATCAGCGGGGTTGGTGGGTGGAGAGTCGGTCGGCAGGCACCCACGCCCGCGAAGGTGACCCGGCCGCGCCGAACTCCGAGCGGGCGATCCGCGAGCTCGGGGGCGACCTGAGCGCGCACCGCAGCCAGCCGGTCACCGACGAGCTGGTCGACTGGGCCGACCGCATCCTGGTGATGGAGCTACGGCACGCCCAGAACGTCCGCAGCGCGTTCCCCGCCGCCGACGCCAAGCTCCAGATGCTCGGCACGTTCGGCGGCATCATGGAGATCGCCGACCCGTACGGCAGTTGGATCTTCCGCTTCCGCTCGAGCCGCGACGAGATCCGCCGCTGCGTCGAAGGCCTGCTCGACCGGATGCCGCCGCGGGTGCGCTAGTTCAGCCGATCCGAAGTTTCGGCACATCCTCGATCGTTGGTCGAGCGGATCGCACGGCGGGCGGCACGGTGCCGAACCGCGCGGCCTCGCGGCGCGCGCCGGCCTCGGCCGCTCGACGCGGACGGTCACGGCGTGCCGCCCTCGGGTGCGGGTCGGTTCACGTCGATCGTCGCCAAGATGTCCTCTTCGGGCGTCGCGGAACGGATCATCAACCCGCCGAACTCGGCCCGGATCGCCCGCGCGCGCAGCGCCTGCGCCTCGGCCGCGGAGAGATCGCCCGCGTCGAGCGCCTCGGCCGCCTGGCGCGTGTAGTAGCGGTAGAGGTTGTTCACCAAGGTGATGCTCCGGGTCCCCGGGAGCACCGCCTCGGCCTCGCCGGGGTACTGGCTCTTCCCGGCCGCATCCAGGCCGACGAGCACGTTGGCGACGATGTTGTCCTTGATGTCGCGGTCGGTCCACGGTTCGTACAGGCCGGCCGCCGCGGTGATCGTCGAGGAGGCCCACGTGCCCGAACGACCCGAGCGGTAGTAGTCTTCGTCCACGAAGTACTCCTCGCCGAGGGACTCGCCCATGAAGTCGACGTGCGTGCCGTGCACGTCGATGCTGCGGAACTCGGTCGTCTCGATCGTGAGCGGCTCGCCGCCGTCCGGTGGGTCGTAGCGCAGGTACACGTGGTACGGGCTCGGCAACACCTTCATCGCGAGGTCCAGGCGCATCGCGACGTGCAGGTAGAGGAAGGCGAGCTGGTCGCAGTCGAGGTGGATCTGCTCACTCCCGACGGTGTGTACGTCCGGGTCGAAGCTGCGCGAGAACAACGACTCGGCGTGGTAGAACACCTGGCGGTCTCGCAGGTTCTGGGCGATCCACAACGGAATCTCCTTCTGGCGCCCCTCGGCCCACAACGCCGCCTCGCCGGCCACCGGGTCGGATTCGCCCGTCGCCGCGCTCAGCCGCCAGCCCACGTCCTCGGCGATGTCGTCGGCCATCCGCAGCACCAACTCGCGATCGAGCGGCAACCACTTCGCTTCGTAGTCGAGGTACCACTCGAGCGGGCTCCCGGAGTACGGGTAGTCGTCCGCCGCGTCCACGAACGCGGTGCCGAAGGGGTTGCGACCGGACAAGACACCGAGCACGCGGGCTTCGATACGAGCGTAGTCGTCGGGCCACGCGACCGCGAGGCCGAAGGTCAGAAACGGGATGCCCACGAGCAGGTACAGGCCGGCGAGCACCCACCCGCTCCGACCGCGCGGCGGCGCCGTGAAGCCGTAGCCGGCCGCGGCGGCTTCGGCGGCGAGGCGCACGTTCTCTGCGTCGGCAGCTGACTTGTTGCCCGCGACCCGCCACAGGCCCGGCGTGGCGATGGCGAGCACCAAGAGGCCCAGGGTGGCCCACCCCGGGGCAAAGACGCTCAGGGCGGTGAACAGCCCGTTGTACATGAGCCACCACGCCCACGGCACGCCCAGGCACCCGAGGGCCACCATGAGCAGGAGCGCGGCCACCACCGCCCACCGCCGGGGGTAGGCGACCTGGCTCGCGAGCCAACACGCGAAGAGGCCCGAGAGCGCGTGCAGGACCGGGATCGCCTCGGTCCACGCGTCGCGGAAGATGACCACGCTCCACACCTGGCCCCCCGCGAAGAGCGCGGAGACGCCGGCCGTGAACAGCAGGAAGGCGCCGATGCGGCCGAGGATGTCGGGCTCGACGGGCGGGGAAGGGGACGTGTCCATCCCCGCCCGGTAATCCGCCCGGCCAACCCCGACATCGGAGAATCAGCCGGCCGCGCGTGCCTCGGCCACGGCGACGGCCTGCACGTGTACGGCGCTGTGGAGCCGCCCCCGCGCGACCAGCTCACGCACGAGCGCCTCGCGCGCCAGGCGGTCGGTGGGGTCGGCCATCACCGCCACCTCCAGGTCGTCCACCTGCACGTCCAGGCCCATGGCGACGAGGTTCTCGCGGACGTCCTCGCGGCAAGGGTCGAGCAGGTAGGCACGGCGCACCGCGTCGGCGGCCCGGTCGTCGCGACCGACGGCGCTCCACGCGACCGCGAGGTCGGACCACGCCCGCGCCGCCCAGGGGTAGGCCTTGCACAGCTCCACCCCGATCCGCAGCGCGCCGGCGTGGTCACCCTCGGCGAACGCCGCCGCGAGGGCCTTCGGGCCCCGCTGGGGCTCTCCGGCGCGGCACACCACGATCCAGTGGTGCGCGAGCCGCACCAGGCGCTCGGAGCTGAGCTGGTGGGGCCCGTCGAGCTCGAAGTCGGTGGGGCGCTCGTCGTGGACCGCGGGCGCCGGGCCGTAGCCGGCGGTCGTGGGCTGCACACGCTGCGGGGACAGGCCCGCCTCGTGCAGCGCGAGGAGGAAGTCGTCCGGTCGCGCCTGCAACTTCCACGTCGGGTGCCGGTGGGTCGCGCCGAGCGCCCGGCTGATGTGCGCGAGGTTGAAGAGCGTCAGGACCGCGAGCCCACCGGGGCGCAACGAGGCGCGCACGTTCTCGAGCACCCCCTCGAGGTCCTCGACGTACTCCAGGCTCCCGCTCGCCACGACGGTGTCGTACGTGCCGCGGGCGCGGAAGTCGTCCAGGCTTCCGGTGCGGATGCGGAAGCGGGGCTGCTCGGTGGCCACCGACTTCGCCATGTCCACGCCGGTGTAGTCGTAGGCCGGGCCGAGCATCCGCCCGAGCTTGCCGGTGGAGCACCCGAGATCGAGCACTCGCTCGCCGCCTTCTCCATAGACGATGTCCGCGACCTGCCGGAGTCGGCGATGCGCCACGTCGAAGCGCCACGTCTCCCCGTTCCACCCGGCTTCGTCGCGCCGAGCGGTCGCGCCGTGGCGCGCGGGGCGCTCGCCGGCAGCGACCCGCACGAGCCGATCGAGGTCGTCCGACGCCCGACGGCGGAGCACGTCCGCGGCCGCTTCGACCTGGGGACGCAGGCGCACCCGCTCCTCCCACGTCGCCATGAGCATGCCGTCGAGCCCCTCGCAGCGCTCGACGGCGACCGCCCGCCCCCCGAGCCCCACCTGGCGCATCCACTCGAACGTCTTCTGCTCGTAGGCCACGCCGACCGCCGGAACGCCCGCGGTGGTGGCGAAGACCAGCGAGTGCATCCGGGTGCCGAGGAACAGGTCGCACGCGCCACACTCCCCGCGCAGGGTGGCGAAGTCGAGGTCCACGGCCTCGATGACCTCGGCGTCCGCGTTCATCCGGGCGGCCACGCGGCGCGCGGCGACGCGGTCGTCCTGGCGATAACCGCCGTAGCTCGTGCAGTTGCTGAAGAAGCGCACCGTGCCGCCGGTGGTGCGCGCCCAGCGGTCCGCGGCGCGGGCGACCTCCTCCTCGTACCGGTCCTGGCACGCCGCCGGGTCGCGCTGGCCGGGGAAGTGCCAGCCCCGGACGGTCACCCCGAGCACCGGCCCGGCCCCGCGCGCGGCGGTGCGCACGCGCCCGCCGATCGCCGCGTCCACGCCGATGTGCACGGGGGCACCGACCCCGACGTCGCGGACCACCTTGGCGCTGGCTTCGTCGCGGACCGAGATCCACGCCGCGCCGTCGAGCACCTCGCGCACCGCCTGCCGGCTCAGCGGCAGGGTGAGCGGGCCGATGGACTGGCCGAAGATGGCGTAGGGTTTGTCCATGCGCCGGGCGAGGTGCATCGTCGCCAGGCGGGCGTTGAGGTTCTGGGCGTACAAGTCGTGCAAGAAGCTGCCGCCGCAGCTCACCACCAGGTCGGCGCGGCTCACGGCATTGGCGACCGCGCGCACGTCGTGGTCGTCCACGACGTCGACGTCGTGGAAGTGGCGGGCCACCTCGGGAAAGTGGGAGACGACCTCCACGGAGGCGCCCCGGGCGCGCACGCCCTCGATCATGCCGTCGAGGATGGCGGCGTCGCCCCGGTTGGCGGAGCAGAAGCTGTCGGTGATGAGGATGCGCATTCCGGCTCCGGCTCAGGCGGCGAAGGCTTCGTGGACAAGGCGACGGGCGACGACGTCCGCGTCGTGGGCGGCGGCGAGGGCGGGCGCGGCGACGCCCATGCGGTTGAGCTCGTCGGGTCGCTTCGCCAGGCGCACGAGCGCGGCTGCGAGCGCCTGGACGTCGCCCGGGGGCACCAGGAGCCCGTTGACCCCGTTGGCGACGAGGTCGCCGACGCCGCTCAGCTCGCTGGCGATCACCGGACGACGCAAGGCGCCGGCCTCGGCGAGCACCGTGGGGATTCCGTCCATGTCGCCGTCGGGCGCCACGATGCACGGGGCGACCACGAGGTCGGCGCGGCGCATCGCCTCCATCACCACGCTCCACTCCCGCATCGGCCACAGGCGCAGCCCCGGCGGCGGCTCGGCGACGAGCCCCTCGGCGCCGACGATGTCGAGCTCCAGCTCGGGGACGGCGGCGCGGGCGCGCGCCCAGGCCTGCACGAGGACGCCGAACCCCTTCTTCGGGACGGGGCGCCCCACCGCGAGCACGCGGCGGAGCTGGCGGGGCGACTCGGGCGCCGAGTCGAAGAGCTCCCCGAGCGACGCGGCGTTGGGGATCACCGCGATCTGTTCGGCGGGCACGCCGCGAGCGGAGATGAAGTAGCGGTGGAACCGGCTGATCGCGACCACCCGGTGCACGGTGCCCGCGACCTTGCGCCACTCGTCGGGGCGCACCGCGGCGTCGCGCCGGAACAGGTCGTAGGCGTGGGCGGTGAACGAGTAGGGGCGTCCGGCCCGCTCGGCCAGCGGCGCGAGCACCCGGGCGCCGAAGTCCGCGAAGTGGCCGTGGAGGTGGTCGAATCCGGCGAGCACGCGCGCGGCGTCGCCGAGGCCGGCGTGGAGCACCGGCACGGGCACACCGTCGGCGCCGTCCCCGAAGCGGACCCCCTCGGGCCCCCGCTCGTGCACCACCACCTGCACGTCGAAGCCGAGCCGCCGCAGCGCGACGATCTCGGCGTGAACGAAGGTCTGGGAGGCCACGGGGTACTGGGCCAGGACGTAGGCGAGGCGGCGCATGAGCCCGGGTCGGTCACCCCCGCCCGAACTTGAGGCGCGTTATCGCGAGGGAATGCTGACCCTCCTCGCCCTCGCCGCGTGCACCGAGCCGACCGACATCCCCGAGCGCCCCCCGCGCGACACGGGCGACGACACCGGCGATGCCGGGCGCGACCCCGCCGGGCGTTGGCAGTTCCTGGTCTACCTCGTCGGCGACAACGACCTGGAGGACTGGGTCACCCACGACCTCAACGAGCTCGAGATGACCGGGTCCGGCCAGGGGGTCGACGTGCTGGTCCAGGCCGACCGCATCGACGGATACAGCGAGTCCGACGGCGACTGGACGGGCACCCGTCGTTACCGCATGCAGTACGACCGCAGCGACACGGTGGTGAGCCCGGTGCTCGAGGAGCTCGGCGAACTCGACATGGGCGACCCCGACACCCTGGCCGACTTCCTGGCCTGGGCCGACACCCACTACCCCGCCGAACACCGCGTCCTGGTCTTCTGGAACCACGGCGACGGGTGGACCCTCCAGGACCCCGACGCCGCCGAGGCCGAAGCGGCCAACGCGCCGCCGATGATCGGCTCGGACGACACCAGCGGCACCTACCTGAGCTTCGCGGAGGGCACGGTCGCCCAGGCGCTCGCGCCGAGCGTCGCGACCCACGGCCGCTTCGAGGTGGTGGGCTTCGACGCCTGCAACATGGCCTCGTGGGAAGTGGCGCACAGCCTGGTGCCCTACGCCAAGGCCATGTCGGCGGCGGAGACCACGGTCGGCTTCCAGGGTTTCCAGTACAAGACCATCCTGCGCTACCTGCGGGAGAACCCCGACACCACGGCCGCGGCGCTGGCCGACGAGATGTCGCGCGGCGCGGTCGAAGATGGGGGCGAGCAGACGCACGCCGCGACCGATCTCGACCAGCTCCACGTCCTCGACACCGCGCTGGACGAGCTCGCGGGCACGCTTTTGACCGACGAGGCGCTCCGGCAGACGTTCGTGGGCTACCGCAAGCTCGCCCGCGGGACCGACGCCGTTTGGAAGAACTGGTACCTCGACGTGGGCGACCTCGGCGCGGTCATGGCCGACGCCGGCGATCCGGTGCTCGGGCCCTACGGCACCACCCTCCAGGAGGCCGTCGCCACCGCGGTGATCGAGCCCTACGGCGACGAAGACTACAGCTGGGCTTCGGGGCTCACGGTCTGGTTCGACCCCACCTCCGAGTACATCGAGCTCTACTCCAACGGCGCCGGCTCCACGTGGTCGCAGGACACGCGGTGGGGCGAGCTGATGGAGACGTACGTGAAGAAGTAGGGGGGGCGCGGCGCCGCGACCGTCCCGATCGCGGCCTCCGGCCGCTCGCGGCCGGGGCTGGCGCGCCGCGTGGCGTGGTGCGTGGTGTCCCGCCCCGTCGGCGAGGCGGGACACCACGCGAGGTCGAGCGAAACTCGACGTCGACCTCGTGAACGATCAGTCGCCGCAGTAACCGTGGCGATCGTGGCCGTGGGGGTGGTGATCCCGATCCCGGTCGCTGTGCTTCTTCCCCACGCTGGACAGCGCCGCCTCGGTGATCATCGTGTACTTCTCCGTCCGGGTGATGCGCCGCAGGTCGTACAGGTCGTGCGCCACCTCCTCGACACATTCGACGTACGCGCCGTGGTTCCTCCACCGGGCGTCGGTCGGACAGGTCTGTGCCACGCTGCAGCCGTTGGTCAAGACCACCGCCCCGGCGGCGGTCGCGGGGCAACGGTCGCGTCCGTCCCTCACGGCATCGCCGTCATCGTCGGCGTCACACGCGTCCCCCTGGCCGTCACCGTCGGAGTCCGTCTGAGAGGCGTTCTCGACGAAGTCGCAGTTGTCGTCGTCGTCGCTCAGGCCGTCCCCGTCGCTGTCGGGTTCGCACGCGTTGCCGATCCCGTCGGCGTCGGCGTCGGCCTGATCGGGGTTGTCCAACCCCTCACAGTTGTCGTCCGACTCGCAGAGCCCGTCGCCGTCCGCGTCGTTCTCCACGTCGGCCGGACACGAGTCCTGACAGTCGACGATCGCGTCCCCGTCGGCGTTGTCGAAGTCGTCGAGGTCCGGGCAGATGTCGTCGGAGTCGCAGGAGCCGTCACCGTCGCTGTCGTCGAGGTAGTCGAGGGGGCAGATGTCCGACTCGCCGCAAACGCCGTCGAAGTCGGCGTCGTTGGTCGGGTCGAACGGGCAGAGGGTGTCGCAGGCGTCGGGGATCCCGTCGGCGTCGCTGTCCAGAGTGTCGTCGCCGAGGCAGATGTCGATGTCGCCGCACACCCCGTCGTTGTCGGCGTCGTTGTCGGCGTCGTCCGGGCAGAGGTCGCAGGCGTCGGCGATGGCGTCGGCATCCGCGTCCTGCAGGTCGTCTCCGGCGGCGCAGATGTCGTCGCTGTTGCACACGGTGTCGCCGTCGGTGTCGTCCGCGCCGGCGCCGTCGTCGTAGTCGTTCGGGCAGAGGTCCTCGGCGGTGCAGAGGCCGTCACCGTCCTGGTCGTTCAGCGCGTCGCCCGGGCAGATGTCGCAGGCGTCCGGTGCGAAGTCGCCGTCCAGGTCGATGAAGTCGCTGCCGTCGGGGCACACGTCGACGTCGTCGGTGGCGCCGTCGCCGTCGGTGTCGTCCCGGCAGCCGTCGGCGTCGAGGTCAAATCCCGTGGCGTCCTCGGACGGGCAGGCGTCCACGTCGTCACCGACGCCGTCGCCGTCGGAGTCCGGTGCGGTGCCGCCGCAGAGGCTGCCGTCGGCCGCCGTGCCCTCCACCGTGTCCACGCGGAATTTCGTCACGCCGCCCCACCCGTAGGCCTCCTCGAAGAGGACGGAGAGCTCCACGCCCCCGCCCAGGTAGACATCGCAGACGTCGAGGACGAGGGGGGCGACTTCCCAGGCCGGGCCTTCGGCGTAGGTCAGGACGGGATCGGAGGTGGTCGACAGGACGGTGGCGCTTCCGCCGAAGTCGAGGAGGCCCCAGTCGGCCATGTGCTGCCCGTCGACGTACGCCGACATCCCGTTGTTCACGTGGATGGCGTCACCGTAGCGGGCATCGGAGATGACCAGTTGCCGAACGGATCCGGTGAGCGCGGGAAGGGTGGCCCGGAACCAGTAGTGGGTGCCCTGGATGGCCGGATTCGTCGAATAGTCCAGCGTGTAGAACCAGGCTTGTTTGCCGCCTGCGGTGGACCCGTTCCAGACGGACGCCTGATCGCCGGTCCAGGTCCAGGTGTTCCCGTCGATGGTGTAGTGGTCGTGGTGGGTCTGAAAGATCGTGCCTCGGACCTGATAGTTGGTCGTGCGCTCCCAGGTGAGATCGAGGGTGGTTGCGGTGGCGCGCGTCGGGGCGGTGGCCAGGGCCGCGCAGGCGAGCACGAGCAGCGGGCCTCCGCGAACGGAGAGGGCGAGGATCGGGGTTCGGGACATGGGAGCTCCAGGTGGGTGGGGGCGCCGCCGGCACTCGGCGGCGCCATTGGTTTATGGGCTCCCATTCCCCCCATCGCCTTCGGCACCCGACAATGCTCAGGACCGCACACAATCCGCTCAGGAAGACACACGCGGCGGTCCCCCGCATCGTGCGGGTCGCGCGCCGGCCGCGGCCCGGCGAGCAGCCGGTCGCGGCGCGAACCCCTCGGGCGCCTACTTCTTCTTCTTCGGCTTCTTCTTCGGCTCCGACGCGTCGCCGCCGCCGGTGCGCGCGAGCGCGAACTGGAGCGCCGTCCCGGCGAGCGCGAGCCCGCCGATGAGCCAGACCTGGTCGGGCCGCTGTACCGCCCACGCCACGCTCCACGCGCCCACCAGCGCGGTGAGGGGACGCAACGCCACGCGGTAGAGCATCGGGAACACGACGCCGCCGAGCACCGCCGCCACCACCGGCGCCCACCACGGCACCGGACCGGCATGCACCAGCGGTGTGCCCAACCACGCGAGCGCTGCGAAGAGGCCCGCGCCGGCCGAGCGCACCGCCACCCCTTCGACGAAGTGGCACGCCAGCGCCCCCGCTCCCGCGAGCACCAACGTGGCGATGATCGCCCCGGTGGTGTCGAGGTGGAAGAGGCCCCGCAACCACGCGGCCAGGTACACGCCCGCGAGCACTCCCGGGGCCACGACCAGCACGCGGTACAACCGTTCGCCCCAGCCGAGGAGCACGATTCCCACGAGCAGCGCCGGCAGGCGCCCGCCCATCAGGAGGGCCTGGAAGGGGTCGGGTGGCGTGGGCAGGTCCATGGGCTTTCCCTAACCGGCACGATAGGGACCGGGCCGAGGGCGAGAAGATGGAGATGTTCGGCAGCGGCATGATGTCGGTGCTCGGCTGCGGGTGCTGCTGCCTGGCGGTGGTGGTCGTCGTGGGCATCGCCGGTCTCCTCGGCACCCGGAGCCGCCAGAAGGCCGCCGGCGGCGTGGGCGACCAGCCCGATGCGCCCGCGCGGGGGTCCAGCACCAACGCCCGGCTCACCCTGATGGAGCACGCCCACGATCACGGCCACGAGCCGGCGACCGTGCAGCTCCGCCCGCTCCCCAAGCCGCCCCCGTCCCGGGGTTCCACCGCGTCGGGGCCGCCGGCGCCCGACGCCACTTCGCCGCGCCCGGCGCCGCTCCCGCCCACACGCGTGCTGGCCCCGCCCGAGCCCGACACCGCGCCGCCCGCGGTCACCGGCGCCCCGCCGGCGGGCGGGCCGCGGATGCTCGCCCCCAGCCCCACCGTGGTGCCCCCCGCGGACGACGAGGGCTGACATGGCGCTCCAGCGCACCGCGCTCTTCGGGGCACACGTCGCGTCCGGCGCCCACTTCGGCGAGGGCGAGGGGTGGTTGTTGCCCGCCCACTTCCGCACCGTCGAGGAGGAGTGTGCCGACGCCCGCTCCGGCACGGCGGCCTTCGACCTCGGCGACCACGGCGTGGTCGAGCTGGTGGGGCCCGACGCCCGGCGCTTCGCGAACGGGATGTTCACCAACAACATCCGGGACCTGGCCGTAGGTGCCTGCAATCGCAGCGCGATGGGCGACGAGAAGGCGCGCATGCAGGGGCTGTTGTCCGTCGCGCGTGTCGGGGAGGAGCGGCTGCTCGTCGTGCTCGACGGGGTGCCCCCCGCCGCGTTCGTGGAGCGCTACGAGAAGTTCATCCTCTTCGACGACGTCGAGCTCACCGACCTCAGCAGTGCGCAGGCGGTGGTCCACGTCGCCGGGCCCCGACGGGCCGAGCTCCTGGCCGCGGCGGGCCTCGGCGCCCCCGCCGAGGGCCAGGTGGTTTCCGCGGCCGAGGTCCACCTGCTCGGGCGCGACCGCACCGGGCTCGGCGGGGTCGACGTGATCGTGCCGGTAGGCGCGGCCGTCGAGCTGTGGGGGGCGCTTCGGGCGGTGGGGGTGGCGGCCGCGGGCGCCGACGCGCTCGAAGCGCTGCGCGTCCGCGCGGGGCACGCCCGCTGGCCGGTGGACATGGGGGAGCGCGCGATGGTCCACGAGCTGCGCCTGGTCCAGCCATGCTGCTCGTTCACCAAGGGGTGCTACGTCGGGCAGGAGGTCATCAACCGCGTCGACGTCATGGGGCAGGTGAAGCAGAAATTGTGGGGCCTCCGCATGGGCGAGGACGCGATTCCGCCGGTGGGCGCCGAGGTGCGGCTGGGCGAGGCCGTCGTCGGCCACGCACGCTCGGGGGCCCGCGAGGCGGGGGTGGCGCGGGTGTTGGCGATGTTGAAGAAGGCAGCGTGGACGCCCGGTCTCCAGGTCGAGGTGCACGCCGCGGGCCGGGTCGTCCCGGCGGTCGTCGAGGACCTCCCGTTCCCCTGAACGGGGGCGCCATCCCCCGTCGGTGCCCCCGACGAGGGCGCCAGGCGCAACGACCGTCCGCGGCCCGGTCCACCCGCACCCTTGACGGCGGGGGCCTCCCGGGCTAACCGGCGCCCGCTTCAGACCTCTGAAGCACCGCTGCGCCGGGCCATGAGGCCCCGACGTCCACGACGCAGCAATCGACGATCCTCGTCGGTTCCGGCCTTGCCGGGGGTGGGGCGCCGTCCGTCTCTTCCCCAGGCCGAGGAACCATGGAACTCCATTCGATCACCGCAGAGCTTCGCGCTGCCGGCAGCAAGGGCGACGCCCGCAAGGTGCGCGCTTCGGGCCGCACGCCCGGCGTCGTCTACCGCGCCGGCGAAGCCGCCCACTCCGTCGCATTCGACGGGCCCGCGCTCGCCGCCATCTTCCGCAAGACCGGCGACGCCAACACGATCGTGACCGTCAACCTCGACGGCACGGCGCGCACCTGCATCCTGCGCGAGATCCAGCGCCACCCGGTCAACCGCCGGGTCGAGCATGTCGACTTCCAGGAGGTCGCCGCGGGCGAGCGGGTCGCCGTGCGCGTCCCCATCGCCACCACCGGCCGCGCCGCGGGCGTCCGCGCCGGCGGTCAGCTCCGCGTGCTGGCCCGCGCGGTCAACCTCGATTGCGATGCCTACGCCATCCCGCGCGTCATCGAGGTCGACGTCACCCCGCTCGACATCGGCCGCTTCATCCGCGCGTCCGAGCTCCCGATGCCCGCCAACACGAAGATCGTGTACAAGCAGGACTTCAACATCGTGACGGTCGAGGGCAAGATCAAGGACGTCGCCGCTGCGGCGCCGGCCGATGCCAAGGCCGCCCCGGCCGCCAAGGGCGCCCCCGCCGCCAAGGCCGCCGCCAAGGCCGCCCCGGCCAAGAAGTAGGCACGGATGCACCTCGTCGTCGGCCTCGGCAACCCTGGCACCCGCTACGCGCGCACCCGACACAACGTCGGGTTCCGCGTGGTCGAGCGCCTGGCGAGCCGGGCGGGCGCCACCGTGGAGAAGAAGCTCTTCGGTGCGCTCGTGGGCGACGCGGTGCTCGGCGGTCGTAAGGCCGCCCTCGCCATGCCCCAACAGTTCATGAACGTCTCGGGTCAGCCCACGGCGTCGTTGCTCGGCTACTACAAGGTGGCCGCCTCCGACCTCGTGGTCATCCACGACGACATGGACCTTCCGCTCGGCCGCCTCCGCGTTCGCGTGGGCGGCGGCCACGGGGGCCACAACGGCATCCGGGACATTCAGCGCACCTGCGGGGCGGAATTCGTCCGCATCCGCATGGGCGTCGGGCGTCCTCCGCCGCAGTGGGACCCTGCCGACTACGTCCTCTCCACCTTCACCGCCGAGGAAGAGCCATCGCTCCTCTCCATGGTCGAAGCCGCGGCCGACGCGGCGGAGTCCGTGGTGAGGGACGGCGTCGCTTCCACGATGAACCGCTTCAACGCCGTCCGGCCCGAGCCGGCGGCTTCACCCTGAGCCCACGGGGCGTCATGACCATCCTCAACGAATACGAGACCACCTACGTCGCCCGCCCGGACCTCACGGACGAGCAGATGACCCGCATCACCCAGAAGATCGAGGGCCTCGTCCAGTCGGGCGGGGGCACGCTCCTGGTCGCCGAGGACTGGGGCAAGCGCAAGCTCGCCTACCTCATCAAGAAGCAGCTGCGCGGGCACTACATCTACGTCAACTACTGCGGGCCGGCGCCCATCGTGCTCGAGATCGAGCGCAACCTGCGCCTGGAGGACAACCTCCTCCGCTTCCTCACCGTCAAGCTCGAGTCCGACGTGGTCCCGGAAGACCGTCGGGTCCTCGCCGAAGAGCGTCGTCGTATGCGCATCGAGCGCATGGCCGCGCTCAAGG
>SXOM01000464.1 GCA_005776735.1 Pseudomonadota bacterium | reverse complement strand
GCCGACGTAGCCGTACAGCGGCAGGCCCACGGTGAGCGAGGCCGCGCGCGCCACCCCGAGCGACACCCCGAGGATGGCGTTGGCGCCGAGGCGGCTCTTGTTGGGGGTGCCGTCGAGCTCGACCAACATGCCGTCGATCTGGCGCTGGTCCCGCGCGTCGAGGCCGAGGAGCTGGGGCGCGATGATCTCGTCGACGTTGCGCACGGCGCGGTCGACGCCCTTGCCCATCCACCGCGCCTTGTCGCCGTCGCGGAGCTCGACCGCCTCGTGCTCCCCGGTGCTCGCGCCGCTCGGCACCGCGGCGCGGCCGACCGTGCCATCGTCGAGCACCACCTCGACCTCGACGGTCGGGTTGCCGCGAGAATCGAGGATCATCCTTCCGAAACACTCTTGGATGCGCGCCACTTGCTCTCCGGGGGTGGCCGTCGGGCTATCCGCGCGGTCCCGGCGTCGCCACGCGAAAAGAGGCCGTCAGGGCCGGGGTGGGCCGGTGGATCGTCCCGCCGCACCGGGATAGCGTGCGAGGCTTCCGAATCCGGGGTTTCGATGCTGACCGTTCTCCTGCTCGCCGACCTCGCCCACGCCGCCGACTACCGGGCGGGGGGAAAGGCCACCGTCTCCGAGGTGTCCGAGCTGGTCCTGTACGCGCCGCCGGTGTCCCGGGACGACGGCTGGTACGTCCAGGCGGCCCTCGGCGAGAAGCCGGTGCTCCTCCGCCTCGGCACCAGCGCCCGGGACGTCGATGGGCGCCCGCTGCGCCTCACCATGGGCGCGGCCAAGAAGCTCGGCCTGAAGGTGAGCGGGAAAGAGGGGAAAGAGTCCGCCCCGTTCAAGGACCTGCTGCTCGGCAGCGCGCGGCTGTCCGGCGTCGCTTCGGTGGGGGCCATCGGTCAGTCCTCCGACGTCGACGGGGTGATCAACATCGCCGCGTTCCCCGACCTCGCGTGGGCCGTAGAGCCGGGCGCGGGCAAGGTGCGGGTGGGGCCGTCCGGCGCGGGCAGCGTCGCCGAGGCCGTCGGCGCCGGTGTGGTCTTCGCCCAGTCGGGAAAGACCAAGCACAAGGTCGGTACGGACGACAAGGACATGCGGGCCGGGACGTTGCTCCTCGGGGAGGTCACGGTGTCCGGGGTGTCGATGCCTGCGTCGGTCGCGCTCGACGGCAACATGCGTGTGGCCAACGAGGTGGACGGCGGTGCCGAGTGGTACAAGGTCGGCGGGGTGGAGAACCCCACGTGGCCGCTGCCCGCGGTCGAGGGTGTCCGGGCCGGCGAGACCGAGGTCGAGTGGCGCGAGGTGGGCCTCCTCGGGCAGAAGTCGTGGGTGCGCGTGATGCGCACCGGCTCCCCCATGACCTACCGGTTCAGCCCGCCCGCGACGGTCGGCTTTTGGGCGCTCGCGGGCTTCGATCTCGGCATCGACGCCGGGCTCACCACGATCGCGTTGCGTCCCCACGCCGGTGCGGTTCGCGCTTCCTACGTCGATCTGCGCGAGGCCGAGCTGCGCAAGCCGCTCGAGGCCCCGGCCGACCCGGCGGCCGACCCCACCGCGGCCAACCGTGCGCTCGCCGGCGCGTTGGCGCCGCTGGTCACCTTCCTCACCCAGACGGGGCAGGTGGGCGAGGCGCTCGAGGCGGGCAAGCGCTTGGCCGAGGTCGCGCCGGAGCGGTGCAGCTCGTGGCACGCGTACGGTCACGCCCAGGGTCTGGCGGGCGACTACGCCGCGGCGGCGTCGTCGTTCCGCAAGGCGGGCGAGCTCTACCAGGTGTGGGCCGTGCGTCCGCTCGAGGAGCGCACCCGGCTCGCGGCGTCCGAAGACAAGCGGAGCGCGCGCGCAGACTTCGACGGGGCGTGGTCGCAGCCGCACTCGTGCTTCACCGCGTGGTCCGACCTTGCCGCCGCGCTCGTCGCCGACGGCAAGGCCGCCGCGGTGGCCGAGCTGTACCCCAAGTATTCCGACCTCGACGCGACGTTGCCGCGCGTGGCCGGGAATGCCTATCTGATCCTGGGTAAGCCGGCCGAGGCCGAGGCGGCCTTCCGCCAGGCCGTCCAGCTCAGCTACAACCAGGACGGGTTCGCCCGCGGGGGCATGATGTTGGCGACGGCGCCCCGTTCGCGCGAGCTCGCGTTGGCGCAGTTCGAAGGCAACCCCGACGAAGAGCATGGCACCCTCCGCTACTGGCTCGCCTACGGCGAGCTGCTCCGCGCCGGCGGCGGCACCACCGCGGTCGATGGCCTCAAGGCCCGCGTGTCGCACGATCCTCCGAACGTCCCGGCGCTCCTGGCCCTGGCCAACGAGCAGGGCGCCGCCGGGGTCGACGCGTCGGCCACGCTGGTCGCCGCAGGCGAGCGGCTCGCGGCCCTGGTGAAGGTCAGCGACGAGCCGTCGGTGCAGGGTTGGGTGGCCGAGCACCATCGGTTGTCCGGCCGCTTTGCCGAGGCGGCCGCTGCGGCCGAGAAGGCGATCGCGGGCGATCCGCGCAACCCGTTCGGCTACTTCGTGCGCGCCCGCGTGGCCCAGTCCGCGGGCGACGCGCCCCGGGCGGCCGAGTTCTACCGGAAGGCCGGCCAGGTCGGCGCGGCCGATCCGCTGTACGCCACGTTGCTGTCGGCGCGCTGAACTTCGGCTATCCTGGGGGAGCATGGTCCTCGCCCTGTTGAGCACCGCCCTCGCCGCCCCGACCTTCGGGTTGATGGTGGGCGGCGGCATCATCGGCGGCGACAGTTCGCGGGGCGCCTACACGTCGGCGAGCCCGGTCTTCGCGGGCACGGTCGACTGGCGGTTTGCCTACGTCGAAACGTGGCTCGGCCTCAGCCTGACGGGGTTCGTCGCCCCGTACAAGGGCGACGAGGTGCCGGCCGCACTGTTCCAGGGAGAGTGGGGGTTGGGGCTCGGCAATCCGAACGTCTCGGGCGGCGTGTTCCTGGGCGCCGGCTTGTCGGGCGGCGAGGGGGGCCTGTACGGGCGGCTCTTGTTCCCGGGGCCCGCGTGGGCGCCGCGGCTCGGGGCCGAGGCGCGGGTGTTCCACCTCGGCGGCACCGACTCGTCGGGGGCGGCGCTGTTGCTGCGCGGCGAGTTCGGGGGGGCCCGGCGCGGCCCGAAGCCGCCGCCCCCACCCGTCCACCACGACGATCCGTACGGCGCCTGAGGCGGTCGGGCGCCGCGCCGCGACCGGCCGCGTCGAG
>SXOM01000463.1 GCA_005776735.1 Pseudomonadota bacterium | reverse complement strand
GGCGCGGGTCGGCGTCCTCGGTCGGGGGGCAGACGCCTGAGGTTGGGCGGGGACGAGGTCACCCCCGGGTCCTGCCGGGCCGGGTGAAATTGGCGCTCGCTCCCCCGCCGGGTCGACGCAAGCGGCGACCCGGCGCTCCGCTCGGCCCATTCCCCCCGACCCGTCACCCGCCGCGTCACCGAACCGGCCAGCCACGGCGGCGTTTGGCACAACGGCAGGACGCCGAACCGCGAGGGTCTTGCTGCACCGGCTCAGGTCGGTGAGCGTGGCGGCGTCTTACTTCGAGCGGGATTTCCACCCCCGCCGGTCACCCGCCGCGTCACCGAACCGGCCGGACGCCGAACCGCGAGGGTCTTGCTGCACCGGCGCGTGGCGGCGCGAAGGAAGCAGCGCGCACCGGCCTCGGCCCGGCCTCCAGCCGGTCGCGGCGCGCTGCCCGACGGGCATCCATTACTTTACATAATATACATTATCGGAAGTTGTGGGCAGGGCAGGGAACCCGTTCTGCTCTCGCACCTTCCTCCGATTCCCGCCGACGGTCACCGCCCGGGAGTGACCCAGTCCGCCACGCCGGGGGCGCTCGGGGCGGCCCGACCGCGGAGCGCGTACAGGTAGCCGCCGTTGCTCACCGCGTAGACATCTTCGCCCACCACCGCCGGCGGCGCCGAGAACCCGGTCAGGAGCACGCCGGGATCGAGCCGCCAGCGCTCCTTGCCGGTGGCAGGGTCGAGCAGGAACACCGTGCTGTCCGTGCTCGCCACGAGCACGCCCTGCGGCGTGAGCTCCGGCGTGAGGAGCGGCCCGGTCGTGCCGGAGTCCCACGTCCAGCCGACTGCGCCCGTGCGTGTGTCGATCTGGCGGAGCTTGCCGTCGCTGCCGGGGTGGTACAGCGTGTCGCCGACGATGCGCGGCGCGGCGGCCGAGCCCGCGTCGATTCGCCAGCTCGGCGAACGTGTTTCGGGCAGGAAGTGCTCGGTGGGGCGGGTGTAGCCCGCCACCAGCACCGCGCCGTCGGCCAGCGGCACCGCCGGCGCGATGAGGTCGGGGTACGTCCCCTCGCCTACCTGCGACTTCCACAATTCGGTGCCCGCGGCGCGATCGAGCGCCACCAGGAACCCGTCCGAAAAGCCGCAATACACCACGCTCGGCGCGACCTGCGGCGCCGGCGCGCCGAACAGCTCGAGCGACGCGCTGCGCGCCACGTCGAGCTTGTGCTGGTAGCGCCACTTCAGCTCGCCCGACGCGAGGTCGAGCGCGAACACCAGCTCGTCGACGTTGGCGAGGTACACCACGCCGTCGACCACCGTGGGGGTGTTGACCACCGGGGCGCCGCTGTAGTGCTCCCACTGGCGTGCCCACACCCCGTCCTTGCGTTGCCAGGTGGAGGTGTAGCCGGCCGAGTCGGAGACCAGCACCCGGTCGGCCGAGAGCAGCACCGGCGTGGTGGCCACCGAAGCGCGCGTCGCGATGGTCTGCAGCACCTGGCCGTCGCGCCGATCGAGCACGTAGAGCGCGCTGGCGCCGCTGTAGCCGACGAAGATCTCGCGGCCGGAGACCGCCGGACCGCCGGGCTCGGTCGGGGTGGCGACGTTCGGCACCGCCCCGGGCAGGTGCACCGCCCATCGCACGACCGGAGGCGCGGCCAAGGGCCGGGAGCCGGGGTCGGACGTGACCCCGATGGGCGACTCGACGCCCAGGCCAGACGCGAACCACGCGGCCGCGAACGTCGTGACGACGCCCACTACGGCTTACCCGGCGCGGCTTCGGACGGGGCCGCTTCGGACGGGGCCTTGGGCGCCGGCTTCCCGAGCCGTTGGGCCAGCTCGCCGAGGGCGACGATGTCCAGCGAGGTCGGGAAGCGGGTCTCGATCTCGGCGTAGGTGGCCGCGGCCGCGTCGGCCTTGCCGGCGTCGAGCTGGACCCCCGCGAGCCGGATGAGCGCCTGCTCGGCGAAGAAGCCGCTGTAGCGACCCGACATCTCGCGGAGCTTCGCCTCGGCGTCGTCGCCCTTGCCGGTGTCGACCAACGCAGCGACCGCCCGCGTATCGGCCGCGAACGCCACCGCGTCCTTCCCGCCGACCGCCGCCGCTTTCGCCGCGGCTTCGCGCGCGGCATCGGGCTTGCCGGCCCGCGTCCACGCCTGCTCGGCCCGCAACCACGCCACGACCGCGGCGCTGCCGCTGTACTCCTTGGCCAGGCCCTCGTAGCGACGTGCGCCCTCCTCGAGGTTGGCCGTGCGCGTCGCATCGGCCGGGTCGTCGGTGGGGCCGAGACCGTACATCGCCATCTGGTCGATCTGCGGCATGCGGTGGTCGATGTCGGCGATTGCGCCGAACCGATCCTCGGCGCGGCCCTGCATCCAGCTCGTGTACCCGCCGTATACCAACGACCCGAGCAGGATGGCGCCGAGCGCATATCCGCCGTACTTCCAGTACCGGAAGACGAACTCGGTGAAGGCCATCTGGGCCTGGAGGACGTAGTCCTGCTCCTCCAGCGCGGGGGGCGGAGGCGGAGCGGCGGCGGGATTCGGGGGCGGGCTTTCCACGGCAGACCTGACGGTCGCGCGGCCTAACACGCCCAGGCCGACGCTGGCGACCCTACCCTGGGAGCGGCCGCTCCTCGAGGTGGCAGAGCACCTCGAGCGCACCGAGCCACGTCCGCAACGCCGCCGCGATCGAGCCCGCGTCGACCGCCACCAAACCCAGCCGCAGCACCGGGACCCCGGCCTCGACGAGGCCTCCGTCGTCGACACCGACCGGCCCCCACAGGACCACGACCCGGTCGCGACCGCGCAGGACGGCGTCGCGCCATTCGTCGTCGTCGAGTCGGGCGCACGCCGGAAGCGGCCGGGCGGCGACCACCCCACTCGGCGCCGACAGCGCCGCGGCCTGCGCACGCGCGCCCCACGCGGCGATGCCTTCGAGCTCGGGCGTCGCGGCGAGGTGGACCACCGCGTCGCGGCCCTCTTCCTGGGCGAGCAGGCGCAGCGCGCGCGCCAGGCTCCACGCCGGGTTGTCGGCGATGGGTCCGGCGCACG
>SXOM01000462.1 GCA_005776735.1 Pseudomonadota bacterium | reverse complement strand
CCCCACGGGCTCGGCGGCGGCGGTGGCGGAACCGGGGGGGCGCCCGTGGGCAACCGGACGCCGGCCGCGTGGGCCAGGAGCGCGGCCGCGGTGGGGCCGAGCCCGTGCGCACCGTCGTCGCGGTCGTCCCAGATCGCGAGCATGCCGTAGACGCGGCCCGATCCGTCGACCACCGGGGCGCCGCCGAGCCCGGTCCCGTCGACACCGGGGAGCTTGAACCGGACGTCGAGCGTGCGGCCGTCGCAGGTGGCGACCTCGACCGGCAGCGAGCGGATGCCTTGCGCGGCGTCGAGGGCGTTCCCGGGCACCCAGAGCTCGGCCCCGCGCTCGGGGCAGGTGTCGCTCAGCGGGAGCGGCGTCGGGGGGACGGGGCCTCCGGCCCGACCGCGCTTGTCGAGCGACGGGGCGAAGGCCACCACGTCCAGCGCGGGATCCGCCAGGTCCACTTCGGTGTAGGCGAGGCCGATTGCGCGGGCGACTCCGACGACCTTCTTTCCCGTCTGCACGTCCTTCGCCGACATGCGCGCGTCGCGGGCGACGGCGCCCCCGTCGAGCTGGTAGCGCAGGCCGGCGCTGGGGCCGAACGCGTGGAGGACCGAGAACACCAACGGTCCGCGCGGGGTGGCCGCGACGAAACCTTCGCCGCTGGACCAGGTGATGCCCCCCGTCAGGGCGAAGGTGGGCGTGAGCACGCTGCCTTCGGGCAACTCGGGGGCGGCGGCGTGGCACAAGGCGGCAAGCAGCAGAGCGGACATGCGTCGAGACTATCCGGTGGGTGGACCGGCCGGTGGGCCGGCCCGCCCGGTTCGGAATAGGGACGCCCCGTGATCCTCGTCGCCCTCGCCGCCTGCGCGGTCTCCAACCCCACGCTGTGGCCCGACGACGACGTGCCGATGTTGGTTTTCGCCTCGTGGGGCGGCACCACCTCGGCGCGCACCCGCGTCGAGGTCGACGACGAGGCCGGGCCGGTGCTCACGACCGATTGGCAGGACGCGGGGGGCGACCACCGGGTGCCGCTCCTCGGGCTGGCGCCCGACCACGAGTTCACCGCGCGCGTGGTGAGCGAAGCGGGCGAGTCCAGCGACGACGTGGACTTCGCCACGGGCACGGTCCCCGCGGAGCTCCCGGGCTGGTCGGTCAGCGGCACGCCGGGGTGGGAGGGCTACCTGCTCACCGGCATCGTGAGCGAGCCGTCGTGGGCGGTCGTGCTCGACCAGGACGGGCGGGTGGTGTGGGCGAAGAAGGCCCACGACGGCAAGCGGGTGCTGCGGGTGCGGGTGCGTCCGGACGGCGAGGGCCTCCGCTACTCGGAGATCGAGGAGGCCGAGCTCACCGAGACCAGCCAGCTCGTCACCGTCGACTGGGACGGCACCGAGGTGAGCCGCCATACCGTCCCCGCGTTCAACCATGACTTCGTCGATGCCGACGACGGCGGCGCCGACTGCCTGGTGACGGACGTGCGCCCGGGGCAGTCCGGCGCGGAGGTCATCGGCGACGCCATCCATCACGTGAGCGACGACGGGGCGATCACCCCGCTGTGGAGCACGTGGGACGCCTGGGAGGTGCCGCCCGACGACGAGATCGAAGGCGGCCGACAGTGGACGCACGCCAACGCGCTCGACCGGCGCGACGGCGGGGGGTACTGGCTGGGCCTGCGCAACTCCAGCGAGCTGGTGGAGCTCGACGCCGACCTCGCCGTGGGCCGGCGCATCGGCGGCCCGGAGTCGACCTACACGTTCGCGACGCAGGCCGACCGGCCCAAGTGGCAGCACCAGTTCCAGTTCCTCGACGGGGGGGTCATCCTGTTCGACGACCGCGACGAGGACCCGTCGCGGGTGCTCGAGCTCACGTTGGACGAGACCACGGCGACCGCGACGGCGGCGTGGACGTGGACGCACCCGAAGAACCTCGAGGTGTACATCCTCGGCGACGTGGACCGCGCCGCCGACGGCAGCACGCTGGCGGTCTTCTCGACCTCGGGCGTCATCGACGACATCGCCCCCGACGGGGAGCTGCGGTGGGAGCTGTCGCTCGACCTCGGGTCGATCGTGCCGTACGTCGTCCGGCTCGATGCACTCCCGGGCGTGAGCCGAGGGCGCTGATGCCGCTGTCGGTCACCTCCCTCGGCCTCGCCGCGCTCGTGGTCGGCACGCTGCTCGTGCTGGTCGCCGTCGCCGTCAACACGTGGGCGCCGGCCTTGCGCCCCCGGCTGCGGACCCCGGTGGTGCTCTTCGGGCTCTACGTGCTGCTGGTTGCGATGCTCGTCGCCGCGCACCTGATCGAGGCCGAGCCGGCGGTGCCGTGGCTCGACTTCGCGGCGCGCCTGTTCGGCGGGTTCTGCGCGGTCGGGCTGTTGTCGCTCTTGTCGGTCGAGGTCTTGCTGCCGCGGGTCGGGGTGCGCTTCCCGGCCATCGCCACCGACCTGCTGACCGCGCTCGGCTACGGCGTGGTGGTCTTCGCGGTGGCCACCGACACCGGGGTCAACGCGACCTCCGCCCTGGCCGGCGGCACCGTCGTCGCCGCCGCGCTCACGATCTCGCTGCAGAGCACGCTCGGAAACGTGATCGGCGGCGTCGCGTTGCAGCTCGACGGCACCGTGCAGGTCGGCGACTGGGTGCAGTTGGAAGGGGGCCGGGAGGGCCGCGTGGCCGCGATACGCTGGCGCCACCTCGTCGTCGAGACGCGCGATGGCGATGCGATCGTCGTGCCCAACGCGGTGCTGCTCAACACGCCCATCACCATCCTCGGGCGTCGCGACGGCGTGGACCACCCGCAGCGCCGTACGCTCCGGTTCCGCGTCGACCGGCACACGCCGCCGAGCGTGGTGATCCGGGCGGTCGAGGAGGCGCTGCGGTCGAGCCCGATCGGCGGCGGCGCCGAAGCGGTGGCCCCCGACTGCGTGCTGCTCGACCTGGGCCGCGAGACGACCGACAGCACGCTGCTGTACGGGGCGCGCTACTGGCTGCAGGATCGCGGCGTCGACGTGGCGATCGACTCCGACGTCCGGGTGCGCGTGTACGCGGCGCTGGCTCGCGCCGGGGTGCAGCTTGCGACGCCGGCCACGACCTACGTGAACGTCGATCACGAGACGTACGCCCGGGTGCCCGGGCGCGACCGCGACCGGGCGTACCGCGTGCTCCGCAGCATCGACCTGTTCGACCCGCTGACCGAGGCGGAGTGCCGCCAGACCGCCGCGGCGCTGGAGTACGTGCCGTTCGCCGACGGTGAGTACGTCACCCGCCAGGGTCGCAGCGCACGCCACCTGTACGTGCTGGCGGCGGGGGTGGTCGAGGTGCGCCTGGAGGTGGATGGACGCGAGGAGCGGGTCGCGACGCTGCACGCACCCGACATCTTCGGGGAGATGGGGTTGCTCACCGGGTCGCCGCGCACCGCGGGGGTCGTCGCGGTGGGGCCCGTGGAGTGCTACGAGCTCGACCACGACGCGTTCCAAGCGGTGTTGCAGTCCCGCCCCGAGGTCGCGGAGGAGCTCGCCGCGGTCACCGCCACGCGCCAGGCGGCGCTCGCCGCCGCACGCGAAGGGCGCGAAGCGCGCGAAGCGGAGACCCGGCGCGAGACGGCGCGGATCCTCGCGCGGATGCGGGAGTTCTTCGGGTTGGAGGGGTAGCGGGTTAGTGCCGGGGAGATGTCCGGCGCACGAGGCGCTGCGCGCGCTGACCGCCCGGGTGCCGGAGCACGCCGGCTATCGAGCCGACCTGACCCAGGTCGCCGCTGCGCTCGGGGTGCTCCCCGCGGCGCCGTAGCCTATCCTCCCGACTTCCCCGGCTTCCCCCAGTCCTGGATCGGCCACCCGCGCGCCTTGGCCGCCCGGCGGAGCCGCGGATCGGGGTTGACCGCGACGGGAAACCCGACGGCCTCGAGCATGGGGAGGTCGCTCATCGAGTCGGTGTAGAACCATGCGTCGGACAACGCCTCGCCCAGGGCCTCGGCGAGCGCCTTGGCGTGCGTGACCTTGCCCGCGCCGAAGCACAGGGCGCCGTGCGCCTTGCCGGTGAAGATGCCCTCGTCGACCTCGAGCCGGTTGCACAACGCGGTGTCGATCGCGAGCTCCCGCTGCACCGGCGCGCACAGGTAGTTGGTGCTGCTCGTCAGCAAGGCCAGGGTGTGTCCATCACGACGGTGTCGCTCGACCACGTCGCGGGCCTGCGGACGGTAGGTGGTGGCGAGCTCCTCGACGTAGAACGACTCGGAGCGCGCCACCAGGTCGGCCTCGCGGGCGCCGCCGAGCACGGCGATGGCCTCCTCGAGCACGCTCTCCAACCGCGTGAACCCGAAGTGGTAGCTGCCGATGTAGGCCGCGCCGCGCAGCGCTTGCCACCGCGTGAGGTAGCCGAGCCGCATCTCGCGGTCGATCCACAGCTTGCCGGAGTTGACGGCGAGCAGGGTGCGGTCGAGGTCGAAGAAGGCGATGGCCACGGCAGGGCCAGTCTACTCGGCCCGGCGGGCGCCCGCGACCCGCCGCGGTGCCCGCCGGACCCGGCCGCCATCCAGGCCGGTCGCGGGGCACCGCCCACCGCAACCCCTCAGATCGCCATCCCGTACACGCCGTAGAGCATCATCTTCGGGTTGATGGTCTTGAGCTCGACGAGCTGGCGCTTGACCTGGTCGTAGCGCATGTAGAACCGCCGCAACCCGTACGCCTGCATCTTGATGAGCAGCTCGGGGTCGTAGCCCTCGGGGTGGTAGACCAGCCGATCGGCGTCGGGGTTGAACGTGGTGTAGTTCTCCCAGTCGTCGCGGAAGAGCGTCTTCTGCCACTGGTCCTCGAAGAGCTTGCTCCCAGGGAAGGGCACGGTGATGGCGAACTTGGCGAAGTCCAGGTCGAGGTCGACGGCGAACTCGATGGTCTCGCGCGTCATCTCGGGGGTTTCGCCGGGCATGCCGATCATGAACAGGCCGACGGTCTGGATGCCGGCCTTCTTGGCGTTGTTCACGCCCCACCGGACCTTCTCGGTGGTGAGGTTCTTGTTCACGTTGCCGAGCAACATGTCGACCCCGGACTCGATGCCCATGAGCACCCGGCGGCACCCGCCCGCGTACATCAGGCGGCAGGTCTCCTCGTCGAGGCGGTCGGCCCGCGTCTCGCTGAGCCAGACACACTTCTGGTCGAGCTTGCGGGCGACGAGCTCTTCGCAGAAGGGCTGGAGGTCCTTGAGCACCAGCGGGAAGATGGGGTCGACCAGGCCGATCTGCTTGACGCCGTAGCGCTCCACGAGGAACTGGTACTCGTCGACGAGCTTGTGCGGGTCGCGACGCCGGTACACCTTGCCGCTGTGCAAGAGCGAGCAGTAGTCGCAGCGGTAGGGGCAGCCGCGCGAGCCGGTCATCGTGAGCACCGGCTTGTCGACGTCGGCGAACGGGAGCAGGCCGTAGCGGTGGTACGGGAACAGGTCCCAGGCCGGGTAGGCCAACGCGTCGAGGTCGCGCAGGAGCTTGCGCTCCTTGTTGGTGCGCGGCTCGCCGCCGTCCATCCAGGTGAGGCCGTCGATCGCGGCGAGGTCCTTCTGGCCGTCGTCGAGCGCCTGGACCAGCTCGCACACCGTCTCTTCGCCGTCGTGGTGGATCACGAAGTCGACCGTGCCCGCGCGCAGGATGTCCTTGGCGAAGACGTCGGCGTGGACGCCGCCCCACACGATGCGCGTGCCCGGCGACGCCTCCTTGATCATGCGCGACAGCAGCTCGCACGTGGGCGCGCTGGGGGTGAGCACCGTCATGCCCACGAGGTCGGGCTGGAAGCGCCGCACCTTCTCCATCACCCCGGAGGCCGTCAACTTCTCGGCGAACATGTCGATGAAGCGGGTGTGCCAGCCCTTGGCGACCAGCGCCCCGGCGATGTAGGCGATGCCCGTCGGCGGCATCGGCTCGAGCAGCTCTGCGAAGCGGCCGAGCTTCTGCATGTTCATCGACGGGTTGACGAGCAGGATGCGCAAGAGCGGCCTCGGCGGGGTGGGCCAGCGTAGCCGGACTCGGGGCCCACCCTCAACCGCTGGGGTGGTGGCGGCGACTACTCTTCGGTCGAAGCTTCGTAGGTCGCGGACACGTTGCGGGAGCCGTCCATCACCTCGACCGAGACACCGCCGGACTTGCCGTCGTCGAGGTCCTCGATCGCGAAGATGAGGGAGCCGCTCACCGCGACGCACACCCCTTCGCCGTCGGGGTCGTCGGACACCTCGAGCTCGAAGGAGCCCGCGGCTTCGTCGCCGTTGTAGACGTCGATGAAGCACATGCCGCCCACGATGTCGTCGCCTTCGTCGGTGTACTTGGCCACGAACTGGAGCACGTTGCCGATGTTGGGGTACTCCTCCCACGTCAGGTCGATGTCGGTGAGCACCGGCGCGCCTGCGTCGCCGCCCCCGGCGGTGTCGCCGGTGTCGCCCGCGGTGTCGGCCGTGTCGGAGGACGACCAGTCGGGCTGATCGTAGCGGTCGCTCCCGCCGGAGAAGGGGTCGTCGTCCAAGAGCGCCGAGCAGCCGACCAGGAACAGAAACACCATCACGCCTCCCGCGCCCGGCACGATACCACGTCGCGCCGCCCGAGGGGAAGCACGACGTGGCCGGTCAGCGGCGGATCGCGGCGAGCCCGGCGTAGCGCGCGGACTTGTCCAGCTCGTGCGCGATGCGCAGGAGCTGGTTGTACTTCGCGAGCCTTTCGCTGCGTGCGATCGATCCAATCTTTATTTGGCCGACGCCGGTCGCAACCGCCAGGTCTGCGATGGTGCTATCCTCGGTTTCGCCGCTGCGTGCGGACACGATACAGCGGTAGCCGGCCTTTCGCGCTTGCTCGATCACGTCGAGCGTCTCGGTCAGCGTGCCGATCTG
>SXOM01000461.1 GCA_005776735.1 Pseudomonadota bacterium | reverse complement strand
CCTCGCGGTTCGGCGTCCCCCCGTTGTGCCAAACGCCGCCCCCGGCTGGCCGGCTCGGTGACGCGGCGGGTGACGGGTCGGGGGGAATTGGCTGAGCGGAGCGCCGGTTCGCCGCTTGCGGCGAACTGGCGGGGGAGCGAACGCCAATTTCCCCCGGCCCGGCAGGACCCGGGGGTGACCTCCTTCCATCCAACGCCTCGCCGTGCGTCCCCCCCCGATCGAAGACGCCGACCCGCGCCCCGGGTCGCCGCGTCCTGCCCGCGCCCACCGGCTCCGGATGGGCCACCCGCTCGTAGAGCACGACGGCGTGACCCGCCCGCGCGAGTAGCGTAGCCGCCGCAGGGCCCGCGGTGCCCCCGCCGATGATGGCCCAACGTTGGCTAATGGGGGGCCTCGGCGCCGCCTGCCAACGATCGCATCAGCGCGTCGAGGTGTGCCAGTCGCGCGGCCTTCGTCCGGGCGGCGTCGCGCGAGCCGGTGCGGTAGACGGTGCTGCAACCCCGGGTCCTGCGCCACCACACGTCGGCGCCGGCCTCTGCGGCTGCGTCGGCCTCCCGATGGATCGCGGGCGGGTAGGCCAGTGCATCCCGGCGGTCGTACCCGTCGACCCACGGTGAACGGCGCAGACGCGCCGCGGCGGGCGACCCCCGAGCTTCGATGAACATGCAGGCCATCACCGCCATGTGTACGCGGTCGAGGTTCCAGCCGGGCTCGACGATCGCGACGGGGATCACGGCGGCCGGGGGGTAGAGCACGCAGGCTTCGATGAGGCCCGACGTGACCGCGAACAGGCTCGACACCTCCGCGCGCGTGGCGCCCATCCCGTCGGCGAACGCATACGCGGCGAGCGCGAGGGTGTGGGGCGAATGGTGGATCGGACGCCCGTGGCGCAGCCCCACCAGCTCCGCGATGGCGTCGTCGGGGAGCTCTGGTCCGGCGGCCGGTTCGACCGCCTGGGCCAGGAGGGGTTCATCGCGAGCGAGGAACCGCTCGGTGGCGGCGCGGACGGGCATGGGAGAGGGGTAACGCGTGGCCACGTCGACGGGCAGCGGCACCGGCCCGGTGTGCAGCGCGCCCGCAGGGCGCGGGGGCGCGCCGCGGCTTGGGCCGCGAGCGAAGCGATCGGGACCGTCGCGGCGCGCCCCCCCCGGTTACTCGGTCTCCTTCTTCGGACCGCCCATGTTCGCCCTCTTCCTGGCCTGCACCGTCCCCACCGATACCGCCGGCGACGCGTCCGAGCTCCCGGTGCTCGAGCCGCCCGCCGAGGGGGAGGGGTTCCAGGTGTCGATGTTCGGCACCGCCCCGCCCAGCACCGAGGTGTGGCTCTGCTCGGTCTACGATTTGCCCACGACCGAGCCGTCGTACGTCCACTCCGTCGAGTTCCTCGAGAACGAAGGGACCCACCACCTCACGCTCTCGACGACCTACCTGGCCGAGGAACCGCTCGTGCCGGGCACGTACGATTGCGCGGAGCTGTACGGCCAGACCGCGGCGATGGAGGACGCGGTGATGATGTTCGGCAACCAGGGCGACGCCGAGGGGACGCTCACGCTGCCCGACGGGGTCGCGGCGATGCTGCCGGCGGGAATCCAACTGTTGCACGAGGTGCACTACGTCAACGCCACGTTGGAGGAGGTGCCGCTCTACTCGTACATCAACGGCTACACGATGGCGGAGGCCGACGTGGTCGACGGGATCTGGGGCGGGAGCGTCCGCGATGAGACCATCGAAATCCCGGCGGGCGAGACCAAGACCGAGTGGTCGCGGTGTGTCATGAACGAAGACGTGGAGGTGCAGTTCCTCGCGTCGCACACCCACGCCAAGGGCGTCGAGTTCACGATCGCCCCCTTCGATGGTACCACCACCGGGGAGGTGTTCTATTCCAACAAGGACTGGCACGACCCGATGATCGAACAATACAATCCCGGCCTCGTCACGCCGGCGGGCACGGGGTTCGAGTGGTCGTGCACGTGGTTCAACGACACCGACGAGACCACGCACTACGGTCTGGAGTCGACCGACGAGATGTGCAACATGGCCGTCGTTTTCACCCCGTTCTCGATGACGGCGGCGTGCGAGGTGGTCGAGACCAGCGACGGCGTGCTCTGGGGCGGGTGAGGGCGCCGTTCAGCCGGGTGCGATCGGTGTGGCGGCCAGGTCGCCGTAGGGGAAGATCCCCACCTTCCGGTTGGACTCCGTGCCCGCGAGGCTGCAGTTCGCGATGGTGCCGTACACGTTGCCCGTGAAGTCGGTGTAGGCGCAGAAGTCGTCGGAGGTGGCGTGGAGCCGGCCCGGCCACGCCGCGCTCAGCCCGCCCTGGTCGTACCACTCGTAGCTCCACTGCTGAAACGGGTCGGCCTCGTCGCAGGTGGCGGTCACCACGGTCCACGGGCCGAGCCACGCGTCGGTGTGGCTCAAACATGCCCCGTTGAAGCGGCTCTTGAACATGTACGCCCCGCCCACCTCGCCGACCTCCCACTGTTGGCCCGGGTCGGAGGCGATGCACGAGGTCGTGGACGACACGTCCCCGCCGGTGCCGGCGACGAGGCAGCGGCCGTCGGTTTCGAACTGGATCCCCCACCACCCGGGCTCCAGGTCGCACAGGTCGCCCACGCCGTCTCCGTCGCTGTCGAGTTGGAAGGGGTCGAAGACGTCGGGGCAGACGTCGTCGGCGTCGACGACACCGTCGCCGTCGGCGTCGGTGCCCTCCTCGACCGGCGGGTCGCCGGGCTCGGGGCAGATGCTCCCGTGGCAGCTCCAGTCCGGGTAGTCGTAGCGGATCATCGCTTCGCCGGGCGCACAGACCTCGCCCGGCACCGGGCCCGCGGCGCACCCCGCTTCGAACCAGCCGCCGCCCCGGGCCGCGTCGTCGATCTGGATGACCGAGGCGACCGCCCCGTCGAAGTCGCCCGACACCTGCACGGTGCCCGTCTCGGTCCCGTTCCCGTCGAAGTCGGTGTCTTGGGTGAAGGTGCCGTCGAGGGTGAGCGTGACCTCCAGCGGCACCACCGCCGCTTCATCTTCCCACCACGGGTCGGCCGGGTCGTGCACCTGGATCGTCGTGGCGGCCGTGCAGGCCGCGTAGCGGAACGTGGAGATCGCGCGCAGCCCGTCGAGGCTGACGTGCCAGGCCACACTTCCGCTCCCGCAGTCGGTGCTCCAGTCGCCCACGCCGGAGGGGTTCTCGCACCCGTTCATCCGGCAGGTGAGGTCGTCCTTGATGGCCACCAATGCAACGACCAGCTCGTCGTTCTGCCACAGGGTGGCCCAGCCCCCGGCGTCAGCACAGGAGGGCGAATCGACGAGGTAGTTTGCCTCCTCGGTGTCGGCCTCGCCGTCGCCCCACCGGATGGTCACGACATGGAAGCCACATGTCAGCGGCACGGTGCGCTCGGCCCCGAGCACCTCCGCGCAGGTCGACCCGTAGCCGGGGTCGCCCACGTCCACCGCGACGCATACCTCGACGTCGTCGAGGCCCACCACCGACACCGCCGCGCCCTCGTCGGTGAGGGTGGTGCCCGAAGCCGGGTCGAAGTGGGTGGTGCCCCCGAGCGGAGGCTGCGTGACGGGGGTGCAGCCGAGCGAAGCGGCGAGCAGGGTCCACATCCCGCGAGCGTAGCACGCAGGGCCGACCGGGCCGCAAGGGTTAGGAGGGGGCGGGGGGTGCTCCGATGTGGCTCTTGTTCACGCTCGGTTGTGCGACGGTCGGACCGGCGACCTTGCCGGACCGGCCGCCGGTCGACCACGACGGCGACGGTGCGCCGTCGCGATCGGACTGTGACGACCGCGCCGCCGCCGTCCATCCGGGTGCGGCCGAGGTGTGCAATGGGCTGGACGACGATTGCGACGGCTGGTTCGACGCCGAAGACCCCGACCTCGTGGACGCCGTCGCCGGGTACCCCGACGCGGATGCGGACGGCTACGGCACTGGAGCGTGGGTGTCCGGGTGCGTGGAGGGTACGCTGGCGCCGCTCCCTGGGGACTGCGACGACGCCGAGGCCGCCGTCGCGCCGGGTGTCGTCGAGCAGTGCGACGACGTCGACCAGGACTGCGACGGCCTGATCGACGACGCTTGCCGGTCCGCGCCGACGGGGGTGTGGCCCACCGACGCCGCGGATGCGGTCCTGGAGGCCGACTGTGCGGGGTGGGGCGCGTTCGGCGTGGTCACGGTGCTCGACGTGGAGGGCGACGGGCTGGACGACGTGGTGAGCCCCTACGATTGTGACACGGGCGACGGGGTCCTCGCCCTCCGCGGCCCGGCGACGGGGGACCGCCGGGTCGACGTCGCGGCTGCCTCCATCCTGGCGTTCGAAGATGGTTGGACGGGCCCGGGGTGGACCGACGGGCAGGGCGGCCTCTTGGTGGATCGAGGCTACACGTTGTATTGGTGGACGGCGGTGGCGCCGGGCGGCGTGCTCGTCGCACCCGACCTGGTCCTCCTGGGCGAGGAGGGCACTCACGGCAACAGCTTCGCGATCCTCCCGGGCGACCCGGGGGTCATCGTGTTGTCCACGGCAATGTACACCTGGGCCCCCTGGGACGAGGTGCGACTGGCGCCGGCCGACCTCACCGGCACGGTGGCCACGAGCTCCCTGCCACTGTTCGGATCGTCCTACCGCGGGGCGGACAACTGGAGCACTCCGCTGGAGGCCGTTCCGGTGAGCGACCTCGACGGGGACGGCGCCGCCGAGCTCCTCCTCGCGCGCGGGTACACGGTCGACCTGTACTTCGGACCGATCACCCCCGTTCAAGACATGCGGAAGCCGGACGTCCAGCTCGGCGCTTCGTCCGGCGCCGGGGGCTTCTCGTGGGTCAACCGAACGCTCGCGGCCGACCTGGACGACGACGGGAGGGAGGAGATACTCCTCGTCGGCTTCGTGAACGGAGCAGGTTCGACGCCGGACGTCTCCGCCGAGGTGCACCTGGCGACGGCCGACGCGAAGGGGGCCGTCACCTACGACCCGTCCGCGTTGCTGGTACTCACCGATGGGCGCGCGGCCCCCGACGGCGCGGTGCTGCTCGACGTCGACGGGGACGGGGCGCTCGACCTGGCGCTGGCCGGCGCCAGCCTCTCGTCGGTGTACCTGGAATATGGCCCGTTCGCCGGCAGCCGTGAGATCGGCGGCGACCTGCGGTTCGGGGACCTGGGCGGCGCCGATGCCGCGCAGGCGTGGAGCGTCGGCGCCGGGGACACCAACGGCGACGGCTTCGATGACCTGGTCGTCGGCGGCGAGGCGTGGTCGGACGGCTCGGCGAACTTCGCCGGGTGGGTGCTGCTCGGGGGACCGGATTAGCGAAGGCCGATGTCCGCTCCTCGCGTCACCGCCGTGGTCCTGGCGCTGCTGTTGCTGCTCGGCGGTGCGGGCTACCTGTGGTGGCCGGCGGGCTCCGAGGAGGCACGGGTGCGGGCGGTCATCGACGAGGTGGTCGCGGGCGCCGAGGCCGCCGACCTCGGACGCGTCACGGCACCACTGAGCGACGACTTCACCGCCGAGAACAACGGCAATGCGGCGGACACGTCGATGGTGCGGGCGCTCCTGGCCCGGCAGTTCTTGCGGCGCGGACCGATCTTCGTCCTTCTCGGCGAGGTGGCGGTCGAGGTGCGCGGCGACGAAGCGCACGCGAGCTTCGACGCCTTCCTCGCGGAGAACTCCACGAGCATCACCGACGTGTTGCCGGTGGACGCCGATGCCTGGCACCTGGAGGTGGATCTGCGAAAGCACGGGGACGACTGGCTCGTCACGCGCGCGGTGCGCTCCGATGCCGAGGTGCTGCCGGGCGGGGACGAAGCGCCGTAGGCCTCCCGCCTCCCGCCTGCGGCCTCCGGTCGGTCAGGAGCGACGCCAGGACAGCGGCGGCGGGGTCGCGGGCGACCAGTCGGGCGGCCGGATGTCGCCCCCGTAGCGGGCCGCGAGGTAGTTGGACCACTCCAACTTTCCGGCGGCGAACATCGGCTCGAATGCGGCGTGTCGCGCCACGTCCACGTCGACGAAGCGGAACGTGGCGGGGTCCTTGGCCAGCCCTTGGAGCACCTCGACCACGGTCTGCGCTTCGGGAAAGCGCCGTGCCAACGGCGTGGCCGGCCACGGGCGCAGGTAGTCCTCGTTCGCGCTGGGCGCGACCACGACGACGGTGGCGTCCGCAACCGGGAGGGTGGGCGACAGGCCGGAGCGCACGACCTCGTCGGCCAACAACCGCAGGCGCATCAGTTGGTAGTAGGGCTCGAACAAGAGTTCGGGGAGCGGCACGTCGCCGCGGAAGCTCGAGTCCGCGGCGTGGTAACGATCGGTGTAGCGATCAAGGCGCGTCCGACCCGAATCGCCCGCACCCTTGTCTTGGGGGGAGCGGTACGCTTCGGTGTACTTCCACTCGATCACGAGCGCGCGCACGCCGCGGGGCGTGCGGCCCACGATCAGCGCGTCGGTACTGGTCTGGTTGGCGCCGCGCGTGATGCGACCGCCTTCGAGCGGGGCGCTCCACCCCACCCACTCGAAGTCGACCAAGGACGGGGGGTTGTCGCGCGGATCGGGGATCGGCACCAGTTCGGTGATCTCGGGATCGATCGCCCGCGCGAACGCCAGGAGCGCCGCCGGTTCGGCCGCGAGGGGGAAGAGCACGTTGACACACGCGACCTGGGAGCTGGCGAGGTTGCGCGTCGGGTGACCCTGGCCGACGTCGCCGCTGGCGCTGCTCGTCCACCACTGGATGCCGCGGGCCCGGAAGAACGGCACCACGCCGTCGTCGCCCCGGATGGACGGCGCGAGGTTGTGCAGCTCGGCGCCGAGCGTGAGCAGGTGCCCGTGGCGCAGGCCGAGCGCGTCCGTAGGCGTTCGGGCCGCTTCGGGGAGCGTCCGCCGGAACTGGGCCTGTCGGATTCGTGCGCGTTCGGCGTACCGCATACGTCGCGGCATATCCCCCCGCGATGACGGGGTGTGTCGGTGGGGGCGCCGCGGCGCGACCGTCCCGAAGGCGGCAGCCTCGCCCCGCGGCGCGCGGCGCGGTGCAGCCTCGCCGCGCTTCGG
>SXOM01000460.1 GCA_005776735.1 Pseudomonadota bacterium | reverse complement strand
GGCATGCGCGTGGTCATCGAGCTCAAGCGCGACGCGATCCGGGAGATCGTGCTCAACTCGCTCTACAAGCACACGGCGTTGCAGAGCACGTTCGGCGTCAACCTCCTCGCCATCGTGCACCAGCGGCCGCGGATCCTCACGCTCAAGGAGGTCCTGCACCACTACCTGGGCCACCGGCGCGAGGTCACCGTCCGGCGTACGCGCTTCGAGCTGCGCAAGGCGCGGGAGCGGGCCCACATCCTCGAGGGCCTGCTCAAGGCGCTCGACCACATCGACGAGGTCATCCGCATCATCCGCGCGTCGCAGACGACCGACCTCGCGCGCGAAGGGCTCGTGGCGGCGTTTTCGTTCTCCGAGGTGCAGGCCCAGGCCATCCTCGACATGCGCCTGGCCCGCCTCACGGGCTTGGAGCGGGACAAGCTGCTCGAAGAGTTCGAAGAGCTCCGCCGGCAGATCGAGTGGCTCGAGTCGGTGCTGGCCGACGAGGCGAAGTTGTGGGGTGTCATCCGTGGCGAACTGCTGGCCATCCGCGAGGCCCACGCCGACCCCCGGCGCACCCGCATCGAGGAGAGCGCCTCCGACATCAACCGCCTCGATCTCGTGCTCGAAGAAGACCAGATCGTGACGATGTCCAACCTCCAGTACATCAAGCGCACCTCGATGTCGGAGTACCGCACGCAGAAGCGCGGCGGCTTGGGCAAGACCGGCATGGCCGCGCGTGACGGCGACTTCGTGCGCAACGTCTTCGTCGCGAACACGCACGGCCAGCTCTTGTTGTTCACCAACACCGGCCGGATGTTCCTGTTGCCGGTGGTCGAGGTGCCCGAAGCGGCGGCAGCGGCGCGCGGCAAGCCCATCCAGAACCTCGTCACCTTCGGCGAAGGCGAGCACGTGCAGAGTGTGCTCCCGATCCGTGGGTTCGACGAGGGCGGCGACCTCTTGTTCGCCAGCCGCGGTGGGCTCATCAAGCGCACTGCGTTGGCGGCCTACGCCAATGTCCGCTCTACCGGCCTCAACGCGGTCGACATCGTCGAGGGCGACGAGCTCCTGAGCGTGGCGCACGCGGGCGAAGGCTCGCAGGTGATCTTCGCCACGCGCTCCGGGCGTGCGGCGCGGTTCAAGGTCGACGACTCCCTTCGGCGCATGGGCCGGGTCTCGCGTGGGGTCCGTGGGGTGCGGCTGCGCCCCGACGATCAGGTGGTCAGCTTCGCGGTCATCACCGAGCCCGCCGACAAGTTCGTCTTCACCATCACCGAGCGCGGGTTCGCCAAGCGCACGTGGCTCGATGCCGCGTCGGCCCCGGTCGACCTCCCCACCGACGCCGACGTCATCGAGCCCGAAGACGAGGTCGAGGTCGAGGAGCCCGCCGACGCCGGTGTCGGCGACGACCTTCCCGCGCCGGTCGCCGAGGTCGCGGACGAAGGCCCCAGCGGGTCCAAGGGGTACCGCCTCACCGGTCGCGGTGCCAAGGGCGTCAAGGACATGAAGACGATCAACGGCGCGGTCGTGGGCAGCCTCATCGTCGTCGACTCCGACCAGGTGTTCGCCCTGACCAACACGGGTCGGGTCGTCCGCTCGCGGGTCTCCGACGTGCGGCCCACCCGCCGCGGTACCCAGGGGGTTCGCTTCATGCGCCTGGAGGACGACGAGCGCATCGTGGCCGTCGCGCGGGTCGAAGACAAGGACGAGGAAGTCGGCGAGCCGGCCGTCGCCGCCACCGACCCCGACCCCACCCCGAACGAGTAGGACGGTGCGCCGCGACCGGCCGCGTCGAGCGGCCGGGTCGTGTGCGCACCGCGGCGCGGGGGCGACGGTGCACGCAGCGTGAGGCGGCGACTGCGCTGGGGCACCCGCCCGGGCGACAGTCCGGCCCGTCCGCCTTACACTTCGCCGGACTTCCTCGGAGCCTGAATGCGTCGGATCTCCCTCGTCCTCTTCCTCACCGCCGGCGCGACCCTGGGCTGCACCGGGCTGTTCGCCACCGAAGGCGCCGCCACGGGCGAGTGCATCGACACCATCGACAACGACGGCAACGGGCTCACCGACTGCGACGACGCCGGCTGTGTCGAGAACGTGGCCTGCACCGGGCTCGTCGGCGACGCCGACACCGACACCGACAGCGACACCGACACCGACAGCGACACCGATACCGACGTGGTGTTCGAGGTGACCTGGGGCAGCGGCGGGCTCACGCTCGCGATCGACGGGCCGAGCGGCACCTACGACTTCGGCATGGCCGAACAGACCAGCGAGGGCTGGTACGGCGAGGACTGCCTGGCCGGCCCGGGGCCGAACTCCGGGGACTTCGACTTCTGCCACCCGATGCAGGACGGAGGCTCCCTGCACACGGTGGAGTCACCCCGCGACGTCGTCGAGGGCGAGACCACGTTGTTCAACTCCACCATCGACCAGGCGGGCCACCTTGCCTACGTGCTCATCGGCGACGACGGCTGTACGGTCGAGAACGACGACGATGGCTACTACGACGACGAGGACTGCCTCGAGCAGTAGGCGCGCGCGGGGCGTGCGTCGCGCGCCGGCCCCGGCCCGGCGAGCGGACGGTCGCGGCGCGACGCCCCGGTGGGCCTACCCGCCGACCTTCTGAAGCTCGTCGAAGCCCGGGAGCGTGCTCAGGTCGGGGACCACCACGATCTCGATGCGGCGGTTGGACTTCTTGCCGTCGGGCGTCGCGTTGTCGCCGACCGGCTGCGTGTCGGCGTAGCTCGCGGCAGACACGTGGTCGGCGGCCACCCCGGCGCCCACCAGCGTCCGCACCACGACGATGGCGCGCGCGCTCGCCAGCTCCCAGTTGGACGGGAAGCGGTCGGTCGCGATGGGCACGTTGTCGGTGTGACCTTCGACCTGGAACTTCCGGTCGCCCAGGCTGGCGAGGACCGCGCCCACCTCGCCGAGCGAGGCCTTGCCCGCGTCGGACAGCTCGGCCTTGCCGGACGCGAAGAGGATGTCGGTCGCGAGCACCACCACCATGCGCCCGTCGATGATCTGGACCCGGAGCTGGCCGGCGTCGATGAGCTTCTTGAAGCGGCCGAGCAGGTCGCGGAACTCGGCGACGCGCTTCTCGGCCTCGGCGCGCCGTGCGGCCGCCTCCTTGAGCGCGCCCTCCATCTCGGCGATGCTGGCCTTGAGCTTGGTGCGGTCGCCGAGGAGGCCGGCCTTCTCGGAGTCCCAGGCGGCCTGGGCGTCGGCCGAGGCCTTCTTCGCCGCCTCGAGGTCGGCGCGCCGCGCGGCCTCCTTGGTGCGGAGCGCGGCGAGGTCGGCCTCGGCCTCGGCCAGGGAGGTCTCGCGCTCGGCGAGCGCACCGCGGGTGGCGGCATGCGCGGTCTGCTCGGCGACGAGGGTGGCGGCGAGGGCGTCGTAGTCCTTCTTGGGGACGCACGCGAGGAGGAGGGGAATCAGGAGCATGGACCGCACCTAACCCAGCGCCGTGCCCGGTCGGATAGTTTGAGGGGCCCCCCGAGGTTCCACGTGGAACGTCCCGACGACAACACCGTCGCTGCCTACCTTTCCGCGCTCCCGGACGACGTGCGCGTGCAGCGCGGCCAGATGTTCGCCCACCCGTGTGCGTTCGTGAACGGCAACATGTTCTTCGGCACCTTCGCGCAGACGCTCATCGCCCGCGTCGGGGTCGAGCGCACCGCCGCGCTCCGCGCCGAGGGCGTGCCGGCGTTCGAGCCGATGCCTGGCCGCCCGTGGAAGGACTACGTGCAGCTCCCGGCGAGCCTGGACCCGGCGGCGCTGGGCGCGTTCGCGCGCGAGGCGCTCGAGCTCACCGCGGCGATGCCCCCCAAGGTCAAGAAGCCCAAGGCCGCGCCCGGAAAGAAGGGCAAAGCCTGACGAGCGCGGTGGGTCCGCGGCGCCGACGGCCGCGATCGAGCCGTTAGCTTCGGGGGATGTTCGCTCCGCTGCTGCTCGTCGCGGTCCTCGCCGCCGCACCCCGTGTCGCCCCCGCGCCTGCGCCTCCCGCCGACCCGTGGGCCACGATGTTGGCGCAGGCCACGCCCGCGATCGTCTCGATCGACATCCTGGCCACGCGGGCCTTCGACACCGAGAACGCGACGCACAGCTTCGCGACCGGGTTCGTCGTCGACGCGCGGCGGGGCATCATCCTCACCAACCGCCACGTCGTCACGCCGGGCCCGGTGCGGAGCGAAGCGCTCACCCAGCAGAACGAGGTGGTGCCGCTGCGGGCGCTGTACCGCGACCCGGTGCACGACTTTGGCTTCTACCAGTACGACCCCGCCACGGTGAAGTTCTCCACGCTCGGCGAGCTGGCGCTCGATGCGTCCGCGGTGCGCGTGGGCCAGGAAATCCGGGTCGTCGGCAACAACGCGGGCGAGAAGTTGTCGATCCACGCGGGCACCGTCGCGCGGCTGGACCGCGAAGCGCCGAAGTACGGGCGCGCGGCGTACAACGACTTCAACACCTTCTACATCCAGGCCGCCGCGGGCACGACGGGCGGCTCGTCGGGGTCGCCGGTGCTCGACCTGTCCGGCAAGGTCGTGGCGCTCAACGCCGGGTCGCGCCGCGACAGCTCCGCGTCGTTCTACCTCCCGCTCGACCGGGTGGCCCGGGCGCTCGAGCGCATCCAGGCCGGACAGGCGGTCACGCGCGGCACGGTCCAGGCGGTCTTCGCGGTGCAGGAGTGGGACGAGCTCGGTCGCCTCGGCCTGCCCGACGCGACGCAGGCGGCGGCGCGGGCCCGAAACCCGGCGGCGTCGGGCCTGCTCGTCGTGAGCGAGGTGCAGCCGGGAGGGCCCGCCGCGGGCAAGCTGCAGGTGGGCGACGTGCTCTTGCAGCTCGACGGCGCCCCGCTCGACTCCTTCGGTCCGCTCGAGGCCGCGATGGACGACCGCGTGGGTGGCGTGGTGCGGCTCCGGGTCGCGCGCGCCGGCGTCGAGAGCGAGGTGGAGCTCACCGTGGCCGACCTGCACGCGCTCACGCCCTCCCGCTACGTCGAGCTCGGCGGGGACCTGGTCCACGAGCTCAGCTACCAGCAATCCCGCAACTTCAACCTGCCGGCGCGCGGGATGTACGTCGCGGCCGCGGGCTACGCGCTCAAGCACGCGGGGGTGCCCGAGGGGGCGCGCATCGACAAGGTGGCCGGGCGCGCGACGCCCGACCTCGCGACCTTCCGCGAGGTCGTCGGCGCCTTGCCCGATCGGGCGTTGGTCCCCTTGCAGTTCGTCACGCTCAGCGAGCCGCTCCGCCCGCAGGTGGTGGCGTGGCGCGTCGACCGGACGTGGTTCCCCGCGCAGACCTGTGTGCGCGACGACACCACTGGCGAGTGGCCGTGCGACGCGTGGCCCGCCGCCGCGCCGGCGGTCCCCCCGACGCCGCAGGTGGCGTCCGCGAGCCGGGCGCCGGCGGGGCCTCCGGGCAAGATCGCCTCTGCGCTCGTGTGGGTCGAGGCGCGCCTGCCGTTCGTGTTCTCGGGCAACAACGGCGACATGTACTCGGGCGTGGGCCTGGTGATCGACGCCGACCAGGGGCTGGTCGCCGTGGATCGGGACACGGTGCCGCAGGGGCTCGCGGACATCAGCGTCGTCGTGGGCGCAGTTCGTGTGCCCGCGGAGCCGGTGTGGTTCCACCCCGACCACAACCTCGCGGTCGTACGCTTCGACCCGGCGGCGGTCACCGGCGTCAAGCTCGGCGAGGCCCGGTTCGACACCCGTCGCCCCGAGGTCGGGACGCGGGTGTGGCAGGTGGGGCTCAACTCGCGACTGGAGATCATCTGGGGCGAAACGGCGGTCCAGGGCTACCGGCCCTTCACCCTCGGTCCCCCGGGGGTGCCGCAGTACCGCGACCACGACGTCGACGTGATGTCCACCACCGACGCCGCGCTGGAGCGCGGCGGCGTGCTCGTCGACGCCCAGGGGGAGGTCGTCGCGTTCCTCGCTTCGTTCCTCACCGGGTCGGGCCGTGACACCAACGCCACCTTCCGCGGGCTCCCTTCCGACGTCCTCGCCGACGCGGCGACCGCGTTCCGCGCGGGACGCACGCCGCCGGGCCAGACGCTGGGCGTGTCGTGGGCGCCGCTCCCGTTGGCGCTCGCGGTCGATCGGGGCATGCCCCCGGCCGAGGCGGCCGCCCACGCGGCGGCGGGCGTGACGCGGGTCCTGGCGGTCACCCACGTCTCGGCCGACAGCCGCGCGGTGGGCCAGCTCGAGGCCGGGGACCTGTTGGTGTCGGTGGGTGGCCGGCGCTCGGGGTCGTGGCGCACGCTGGACCAGGCGGTGCAGGCGGGCCTCGTCGAGCTCCAGGTCGTGCGCGCGGGGCAGGTGGTCGACGTGCGGGTGCCGCCGGTGCCGGCCCGGAGCGGGCAGGTCGACCGCGCGGTGCTGTGGGCCGGGGCGCTGGTGCAGGACACCCCGCCCGAGCTGGGGTTGCAGCAGGGCCTCGCCGCCGGGGGCGCGTACGTCTCGTGGCGCTGGTTCGGCAGCCCGGCCGACCGCTACGACCTCGATCCCACCTGGCGGATCGTGGCCGTGGACGGCGTCCCGGTCGCAAACCTGGC
>SXOM01000459.1 GCA_005776735.1 Pseudomonadota bacterium | reverse complement strand
GGCGGTCGACCCCGCGGTCGCCGCCCGCGCGGGCGCGTTGGCGCTCGGCACCAACCCGGAGAGCCCGGTGGTCGCCCACCTCGCCGCCGCCTGGGGTCCGGAGCCCGACGCGTTGGTGGCGCGGGTGGTCTCCCACCTGCGCTCGCGGCGCGCGGCCGAGTCCCTGTCGGCCCAGGCCCGTCACCTGCCTCACACCTCCCGGTTGTTGCGCGCCGTCATCCCGGGGCTGGCAGGATAGGACGCGGCCCGGAGGACGGATGGCCGAAACGCGCTCGACCTGGTGCCGACACGGAGAGTGTATGGCCGCGCTCTCGGCCACGATCGACGGGGGCCGGGTCGTCGACCTGCGGCCCGACGAGTCGGTCGCGTCGGGCCGGGGCGGCACCTGTGGGCTGTGCCTCGCCAGCGCCGGGGCGGCCCACGACCCCCGCCGCCTGCTGCGCCCGCGCCGCCGCACGGCGACGGGATGGGAGGAGGCGTCCTGGGAAACCGCGCTCGCCGACATCGCGTCGCGCCTGAAGGCCATCCGCGGGCAGACGGGCGCGGCCTCGATCGCGACCTGGGCCGGGGCCCCGGTCGGCACCCACACCCGGGGTCTCACGCGGGTGCTCGCGTGGGCCCTGGGCCTCGGTTCGGCCAAGCTGTACTCGCCGCTGTCCACGATGGGCGGCGGGTGGGTGCGCGCGGGCGAGCTGTGCCTCGGGCACCCGGTGGCCCTGCAGGGCGACGTCGGGCGGGCCCACTACGTCTTGCTCCTCGGGGCCAACCAGGAGGCGCAGGGCTGGGGGCCGCTCCAGGCCGGCCGCAACGCGCTGGGCGACCTCGCCTTCAGCCGCCGCACCAAGGGCACCAAGGTGGCCGCCGCCGACGCGCGGCGCACGCCGCTGGCCGCCGGTGCCGACGTGCACCTGCCGATCCGCCCGGGCACGGAGCTCTTCCTGGTCCTCGGCCTGCTCCACGCCATCACCAAGAACGGGTGGCACGAGCGCCAGTACGTCGCGGACTTCACCGAGGGCTACGACGCGCTGGTCGCCGCGGTGGCGCCGTGGTCGCCCGAGGTGGTGGGCCCCATCTGCGGGGTGCCCGCCGAGGACATCGCGGGCGTGGCGCTCAAGTTCGCGCGCGCGCCGATGGCGTTGGCGCACCGGTCCGCGCAGATGCTCGCTTCGACGACGGGCACCCTGGCCTCGTGGGCGGTCCTCGTGCTGCACGCGCTCACCGCCAACCTCCTGCGGCCGGGCGGGCTCTACGACAACCAGGGCGTCTTCGACGTGCACGGGGTCGCCCGCCAACTGCCCACCGACAAGGCGCCGCGCACGCGCACGGGCGGCCACCCGCTCCTGCTGCTCCAGGCCCCCGGGGCCGACCTCGCGGGCGACATCGTGCAGCCGGGCGAAGGCCAGGTCCGCGCGTTGGTGTGTGTGCATGGCGACCCCGCCCGTGAGCTCGGGGGGCGAACGCGCGAAGCGCTCGCCGGCCTCGAACTGCTCGTCGCCATCGATGTCGCGGACAACGACACCACCGCGTTGGCGCACTGGGTCCTCCCGTCGTTGCACCCCTGGGAGCGGGAAGACCTGCACCTGCACGACACGAGCCTGCTCCCCTTCAAGGAGACGGCGTGGACGCCCGCGTTGGTCGCCCCCCCGGGGGAAGCGCGGGGGGAGGACGAGATCCTCGCGGACTTGTTCAAGGCGGTCGGCCCCACCGTGCGCGGCGGCGTCCATGGTCCTCACCTGCGCGCGCTCGGGGCGTGGTTGGCCCGCGCCGACCTCCCGCCGTGGGAGGCCCGCGCCGTCGGCCTCGGCGGGCACACCAGCGTCGAAGCGCTCCACGCGTCGGGCCACTGGAACGGCGGCGACGTCGACCGGGCCACGTGGCGGGTCACCACGCCTTCGGGCCGCATCCGCTTGTTGCCCGACGCCGTGGCGTCGGCCCTGGTGGCGCTCCGGGCCCCTTCGGCGCCCGCCGGGTTCGACCGCTGGTTGCAGGCCGCGGCGCCCCGCGACGCTGCGCTGCGCCCGTTCGATCGTCCCGCGGGCACCGCCGACCCTGGGGTCACGCTCCACCCGTCGGCGGGTTTTGCGGCCGGCGCGCGGGTGCGCGTGGTGACCGAGGCGGGCGCGGTCGAGGCGGTGGTGCACCTCGACGACGGCCTCCGCGCCGACGTGGTCGACTTGCCGCTCGGCTACGCCGCCGACGTCGCGCGGCTGATCCCCGCCGACGCGGTCGACCCGTTCACCGGCGCGCCGGCCTGGGCGGGGTTGCCGTGCCGGGTGGAGCCGGCCTGATCTTCGTACTCCTCGCGTGTCTGCAGCCGGAGTCCGCGTCAGCGCCGGCGGCGGTCGAGCCGCCGATCGTCGCATCGGCGGAGGTGTTCGGAACCGAGGGCGGGGTGCTGGCGTACGGGAAGGTGCACGGGGTGTGCGCCGGGGTGGTGTACGTCGAGCTCGTCGGCGCCGACGGGCGGGCCCAGGCGCGCGACGCGGCCGCTTCCGGGGCGTGGCAGACCGAGCCGCTCGGCGAGGCGCCCGCGCGCCTGCGGTGGGGGTGCGACCCCGACGGCG
>SXOM01000458.1 GCA_005776735.1 Pseudomonadota bacterium | reverse complement strand
GCCGCCCGGCGCGCCGGGCGGGGCGGGCCAGAAGGGGGGCGGCGCTCCGGAGCGGGCGTCGACCTCCTCCCGCGTCGACGTGGCGCTCACCCCGACGCCGGCCCGTGCGATGGCGTGGTTGGCCCTCGTGGTGGCGGCGGGCTGGGTGCTCGCCGGCTCCCGTCGGTTCACGGCGGCGGCGATCGAGCCCCTCGACGGGGACAGCCCGCCGCTGCGGCCCGGCCTCGCCGAGGCCGACGGCGACCCGGTCCTCACCGGTCGCCGCCTCGCGGGGCCGTGTCGGGTGCTCCTGGTCGGCGCGCTCGACCCGGGGCCGATCCCGGCCGGGACGGTCTTCTCGCTCGGCCCGGATCTCGTCGCCGTGGACGATGTGGTCGCGGTGGTGCGCGAGCTCCACGGAAAGGGCCCGCCGGTCGTCGTGCTCGTGGTGGGCGACGTGGTCGCCGACCGCGGCCGCGCGGGGCTCGAAGCGCTGCGCACCTTGTCCGCCGCGCTCCCGGCGGTCGACATCCGCGCCTTCCCCGCGAAGGTCGCTACTTCGTCGGGCGGGTCCCCAGCTTGACCACGCCGTCCTGCAGCTTGCCGGCGCGCACGTACTTCACCGGCACCTCGTCGCCGGGCGCCTTCGACGCGATGGCGCGGTAGAGCTCCTCGGGGTCGCCGGTGGTGCGGCCGCCGATGGACACGATCACGTCGCCGGGGACGAAGCCGAACTTCTCGGCCGGACTGCCCTCGCTGATCTGGGTCACCAGCACACCGGCCTCGACCTTGTACTCGCGCAGGCCACGGGAGTTGAGTGCCAAGGAGCCGATGCCGAGCCACCCGCGGGCGACCGTGCCCTTCTCCCGGAGCTGCGGCACGACCCACGCCAGGTGGTCGCTCGGGATCGCGAAGCCGACGCTGTTGGCGCCGGACACGATGGCGGTGTTCATGCCCACCACGGTGCCGTCGACCGCGACGAGGGGGCCGCCGGAATTGCCAGGGTTGATGCTCGCGTCGGTCTGGATGAACGCCTCCAGCGCTTCGAGCTCCGGCACCTCGCGGCCCTTGGCGGAGATGGTGCCGGCGGTGACCGTGTGGCCGAGTCCGAGCGGGTTGCCGACCGCGAGCACCCAGTCGCCCACCCGTGCCTTTTCGCTCGAGCCGAGCTTCAGCCACGGCAGCGGCTTGTTGGCGTCGATCTTCAAGAGCGCCACGTCGCTCCCGCGGTCCAGGCCGACGACCTTGGCGGGGAACTCCTCCCCGGAGTCGAACTTCACCTTCACGTCGGTGGCGCCGCTCACGACGTGGTTGTTAGTGAGCAGGTACCCGTCCGCGCTCACGACGAACCCCGAGCCCTGCCCCTGCTGCACCCGCTCGGCGGGCAGGCCGTACGCGAACTGGTAGAAGTCCGGCACCTGCGTACGCTGCGTGGTGTAGACGTTGACCACCGCGCGCTCCACGGCGTCGACCAACGGCGCGAGCGACACGTTGGGCTGGAAGTTGGCGGGCGGGGCGACGGCCGGGACGTCGCCGGCGCTGGCGGTGCAACCGAGGAGGCAGAACAGGAGGAGGGTCCGCATACGCCGATCGTTATGCACGTCGCGCCCCGTCGGGGAGTCACACGCTGTCGCGAGCTGTCGCGGCGCCGCGTCGAGATAGGCCCCCGGCCATGCGTCTGTGTGGCCACACCGTCGAGGCCGTGAGCCTCGGCGGCATCGAGACCTGCATCCAGCTCCCCGAGCTCGACCTCGCCTTCGACATCGGCCGTTGCCCGCACGACGCGGTCAAGCGCAAGCGGGTGTTCTTGACGCACACCCACATGGACCACGCGGGGGGCATCGTGTACCACGCGGCCACGCGCGACCTGGTGAAGGCGCCGGTCCCCACCTGGTATGTGCCCCGCGAGAACGTCGACGACCTCCACGCGCTGTTGGACGTGTGGCGCCGGCTCGACAAGTCCGACCTGCCCGTGACCCTCGTTCCTTGCGGCCCCGGCGACGAGCTCGAGCTCGGCGCCGGCTGGGTCGCGCGCCCGTTCCGCAGCCCGCATCGGGTCGCGTGCCAGGGCTACGCGTTGTGCAAGCGCGTCACCCGGCTCCGGCGCGACCTCGACGGCCTCGGCGAAGCGGCCGTACGCGAGCGGCGCCTGGCGGGCGAGTCGGTGGCGGAGACGGTCGAGCGGGTCGAGGTGGTGTTCACCGGCGACACCCTCCCCGAGGTCATCGAGCGCGAGGAGCTCGTCCGCACCGCGCGCCTGCTGGTCATCGAGTGCACGTTCCTGGACGGCCGGGTGCCGGTCGAAAAGGCCCGAGGCAGTGGCCATGTGCACCTCGACGAGCTGCTCGCCCGCGCCGACCTCCTCCAGAACGAGCACATCCTGCTCACCCACTTCAGCGCCCGCTATGGCGAAGCCGACATCGAGCGCATCCTGCGCAACCGGCTCCCGGCTTCGCTCCGCGACCGGGTCACCGCGCTGGTCCGGAGTCGCAGCAGCCCGAGTTGACGGGGCGCTGCGCCGCGACCGTCCCGAACCGGGCAGGAGCTGGCGCGCAGCGCAGCGCCGAGGGCACGGATAGCGGGGTGTGCACATGGTCCGCGAAGGCAAAACCGTCCCCGTCTGGTTCCTGAGCGCGCTCACCATCGTGGTGGTGCTCGTCGGCGGGGTCGCGTGGTCGCTGTTGGGCCAGGCCGACGTCGAGGAGTTCGACCAGCCCACGTTCCCGCCCGGCGCCAAGGTGCGGCTCGACGGGCCGGGCACCTTGGCGGTGCCCATCGGGTCGCGCCGGATGCCGGCCGGGTGGTTTCCCCCCGGCACCTATGCCTACGAGGTCACCTTCGTCGACGGGAGTGTGTTCCGTAGCGAGCCCGGGGCGCTGGTGGTCGAGGTCGATCGCGACAGGGTGGTGCGGTGTCACATGGCCAGACGATCGTGCACAGTGGAGGCGGCCGGCGAGGTTCGGGCGCCCAGCGAGGGCTCCCGGTGATTCGCCCGACACCGGGATACCCTGACGAGGTGACCGACCTCGCGCTGCTCGCAGCCGTCGCCGCCTCCTCCCCGGAGGTGATCCTGGTCGTCGTCTTCGGGTCGGTCGGTCGCGGTGCGGCGCGCGAGGAGAGCGACGTCGACCTCGGCGTGCTCCTGGAGCCGGACACCGCGGAGGTGAGGGTGCGGGTCGAGGCCACTCTGACGGCCGCGAGCAGGCGGGAGGTCGACTTCGTGGTGATCAACGACGCGCCGCCGCAGGTCCGGTTCGAAATCGCCGGCGGGGTGAAGTTGTTCGAACGGCGGCCGGGAGTTTGGCGCGACACGAAGGCGCGCGCCATGCTCGATTGGTGGGAGTGGCAGCCCACCGCTCGGTGGGTGCACGAGCAGTACCTCGCACGACTGCGCAGGCAGGTGGGGGCCGGCCGTGGAGCCTGAACTGGTTTTGCGGAAGGTCGCGCGCGCCGGTGCCTGGCTCGACGATGTCGAACGAAGAGTCGCCGGCCCGGCGGCGGACGCGGTGCAGGACGATGTCGACCTCGCTGCGTTTCACCTGCAACTGGCGGTCCAGGAGTGCGTGGACCTGGCGGCGCACTGGGTGGCGGCCGAGGGGTGGCCTCCGCCGCAGACCAGCGCCGCTGCGTTGGTCACGCTGGAGGAGCGCGCGCATCTCGACCCCGAGGTCGCCGCGCGCATGCGCGCCGCTGTGGGCCTCGGCAACCGCATCGCACATGGCTACGCGGACGTCGACCGCGATCGACTCTTCGCCGAGTGTCGGGCGGGGACGCCGTTGATTCGGCGCTTCCTCCTTGCCTGCGGCGAGGCTGCGGTCGCGGAGCGCTGACGTCGTCCGGGCAGCGGGGCGCGCAGCGGAGCGTGTCGCACGCCAGCGGCCGGTCGCGGCGCGCCCCCCAACCGCCCTACGCGAACAACGCGGCGAGCTCGTCGGGGCTCAGCGCGCGAGCGAGCGCGTCTTCGTCCAGGGCCGCGCGGACCAGCTCCCGCTTGCGCTCCTGCAGGGCGAGGATGCGCTCCTCGACCGTGTCCTCGGCGACCAGGCGCAGGCTGACCACCGGCCGCGTCTGGCCGATGCGGTGGGCCCGATCGGTGGCCTGGTCTTCGACCGCAGGGTTCCACCACGGGTCGAGGTGCACCACGTAGTCGGCGGCAGTCAGGTTCAGGCCCGTGCCGCCCGCCTTGAGCGAGAGCAGGAAGACCGGAGGGCCGTCGGGCGCCGCGAACCGGGCGATCTCGGCGTCGCGGTCGCGCGTGGCCCCGTCGAGCCGGCAGTAGGCCCAGCCGGCGTCGCGGAGCGCCGGCTCCACGAGGTCGAGCATCGAGGTCCACTGCGAGAAGATCAGCACGCGGTGGCCGTCGGCGACGATCTCGTCGAGCGTCTCGGTCAACAGCGCGAGCTTGGCGCTGCCGGCGTCGCGGTCGCCGCCGGGGAGCAGCCCCGGGTGGCACGCGGCCTGGCGCATCCGCAGCAGGACCTCGAGCACCTGGAGGTAGCTCTTGCCGCCGGTGAGCATCCGCCGGGCGTCGGCCACGCTGAGGCTGCGCACCGCGTCGTACAGGCCGCGCTCCCGCTCGCTGAGCGTACACTTGAGCACCACGTCGGTGCGCGCGGGCAGCTCCGGCGCGACGTCGGCCTTGTTCCGGCGCAGGACGAACGGCCGGATGCGCCGCCGCAGGTCGTCGCGCGCGCGCTTGTTGCCGTCCTCGATGGGCGCCGAGAACCGGTCGCGGAAGCTGCGCCGCGACCCGAGCAGCCCCGGGTTGGCCACGTGCATGCCCGACCACAGCTCCTCGAGCCGGTTCTCGATCGGCGTGCCGGTGACGCACAGGCGCAGCTCGGCCTGCACCGCGCGCGCCGCTTCGGCGGTCTGCGACTCGGGGTTCTTGATGGCCTGCGCTTCGTCGAAGAGGACCGTGGTCCACCCGGTGCGCAGGCGCTCCAGGTCCAGGCGCAGGACCGCCCACGAGGTGACCACGAGGTCGGCCGCGGCGTCGAGCTGCCGCCGTGGTCCGTGGAAGCGGCACACCCGGAGGTCGGGCCGGAAGCGGGCCGCCTCGCGCTCCCAGTTGCCGAGGACCGAGGTGGGCGCCACGACGAGGTGGCGGCCCGGTCCGAGCGCGGCGAGGCACTGCACCGTCTTGCCGAGCCCCCTGTCGTCGGCGAGGATGCCGCCCATCCCCACGCTGCGGAGCCAGTGGATCCAGTCGACGCCGCGCTTCTGGTACGGGCGCAGCGCACCGACGAAGTGGGCGGGCAGCGGCGCCGACGGGATGCTCGTGAAGTCGCCGGTGAGCGCACGCAGGGCCGCCAGCGCCGGCGGCGGGGCCACGCCCAGCTCGTCGAGCGCCTGGAGCGCCAGGCCCGCCTGGCCCCGGCCGATGCGCCCGCCGCCTTCGTCCTCGGCGTCCAACAGCTCGGCGAGGACGGCGCCGTGGGCGTCGAGCCACTCCCGCGGCACCGGCGCCCAGCCGCCCCCGAGGAGCGGAACCAGCGGCGCCCGCTGCCGCCACGCTTCGACCAGCGCGCGGGCGTCGGCCTTGCCGTCGAGCTCCACCGCGAAGCCGTCGCCGCGCTCCACCACGCGCACCACCGGCTCGGCGCCGCCGTTGACGAGTCGGAAGCCGGGAGCCCGCGCGAGCACGGCGTCGCGCGCGGGCGGCGGGAGTGCCCCCACCCACTGCACTGCCGCCGCGCCCTCGCGCTCGATCGGCACGCCGATCGGGACGCCCGCGTCGAGCAGGCGGCGCTCCGCGTCGACGTCGCGCGTCGGCACCACCTGGGGGTCGAGCCGCCGCAGCTCCCCGTGGTCGACCCGGGCGTAGGGCGGCTCGCCGTACACGATGCGCGCGTGCGCGCGAAGCCGCGGACCGTCGGCCTCGACGTCCCACTGGATGCGCGGCGGGTCCTTGCGGGGGATGGGGAGCTTCACCGTCCGCAGCTCGACCTCGAGCAGCTTGCGGAGCTGGGGCAGGAACTCGGTGACCAGGCGCGCCGCCTCGGCGGGCGCGAAGACCACCCCCTGGATGAGGCGCTGCTTGAGCGCGAGATCGAGGTCGGCCTCGCCGATGGGGCGCAGCGTGTCGCCCATGCGGAGCACCCCGTTGGGGAACGCTTCGTCGATGCCCGCGCGCCGCACCAGGCGCACGCGCCACCCGGCCGGGTCGTCCTGCACCACGATGAGCGGCAGAACCGGCGCGTCGTCACAACGGACCGGTGCGCCGTCGAGCGTCACGTCGAGGCCGCGGAGCGGGCCGAGCGCCTGTTGTGCGAGGCCACGCGGGACCCCGGGTTTGCCCCACCACCCGGCGAGCACCCGGTTGACCTCGGCGTCTTCGCTCCGGCGTGGCGCGCCCGCGGGCACCTCGCGGTCGAAGACCACGCCCGAGGGGTCGCGCCGCAGGCGGTACCGCACGCCCAGCGCGACGGGCGCGGCCTGGACGAGGCCGCCGTCGAGCGCCACCGCGACCGCCACCACGTGCGCGCAGGCGCCGACCTCGGCGCCGCAAGAGCACTCCCAGTCTTCGCCGTCGACCCACACCTCGAAGCCCTCGGCGCGGCCGGGGATGCTCACGAGGTACCGATCGGGCCCCGCGCGCCGCACGCCGCCGTCGCGTGCGTAGGCTTCGCCACGCGGCAACAGCGGCGGCGGAGCAGCGCGGCGGACGCGGGCCAACAGCGACATCGCGGCGCGTGCTATCCGAGTGTGGTACCCTTCGGCGCTGGGAGCTGAGCGATGGCCGTCTTCGCGTACGAGGGCAAGACCGCACAAGGCGAGGTGCGCAAGGGCAAGATCGATGCCCCCGATCAGGCGACCGCGCGCAACAAGCTGCGTGAGATGCGGATCAGCGCCACTTCGGTCACCGAGTCCAAGTCCGCGCTGGACATGAACGTCAACATCCCGTTGCCGGCGTTCATGAAGCCGGGCGTCAAGCTGCGCGACCTGGTCATCTTCTCGCGGCAGTTCGCCACGATGATCGACTCCGGCCTCCCGTTGGTGCAGTGCCTCGACATCTTGAGCAGCCAGTCGGAGAACCCGACGATGCGCGATCAGCTCAAGGTCATCAAGGAGAAGGTCGAGAGCGGCAACACCTTCGCCGAGTCGCTCAAGACCTACCCCGACACGTTCGACGACCTGTACGTCAACCTCGTCGCCGCCGGCGAGGTCGGCGGCATGCTCGACACGATCATGAACCGTCTCGCGGCCTACCTGGAGAAGAACCAGAAGCTCATCCGGCAGGTCAAGGGCGCCATGACCTACCCGATCATCGTGCTCGTGGTCGCGGCGGTCGTCATCGCGATCCTCCTCACCAAGGTCGTGCCCCAGTTCGAGGACATGTTCGCCGACTTCGGCGCGGCGCTCCCCGCACCCACCCAGTTCGTCATCGCGCTCTCGAAGTGGCTCACCGCGAACATCGGGTACGTCATCGTCGGCGTCGCGCTCGCGTACTTCGCGTTCGACCGGTTCACCCGCACCACGCGCGGCAAGTACATCTTCCACTCGATCCTGCTGAAGTTGCCGCTCTTCGGCGACATCATCATCAAGGTCGGCGTCGCGCGCTTCTGCCGCACGCTGTCCACGATGCTCAGCTCGGGCGTGCCCATCCTCGAAGCGCTCGACATCTGCTCCAAGACCGCGGGCAACGTCGTCATCGAGAAGGCGATCGGCCTGGCTGGCCGCAGCATCTCCGAAGGCCGCACCATCGCCGAGCCGCTGGCCGAGTCCAAGGTCTTCCCGCAGATGGTGTGCCAGATGGTCGGCGTCGGCGAGGCCACCGGCGCGCTCGACGTGATGCTCGGCAAGATCGCCGACTTCTACGACGAAGAGGTCGACGTCGCGGTGGAAGCGCTCACCGGCGCGATGGAGCCGATGATCATGGCGTTCCTCGGCGTGGTCGTCGGTGGCCTGGTCATCGCGATGTACATGCCGATCTTCGAGATGGCCGGCCACATCGGCTGAGCGGGTGACCGAGCGCGTCCAGCGGTACAACGTCGGCCGGTTCGTCGTCGCTCTCGGCATCCTCGTCGTCACGGCGGCGGAGAGTCTCCAGGACGGATACTCAGCCGACGACCTGCACTTCTTCCAGCTCAGCGCGGTGCAGCTCCTGGTGCTGGTCATCAGCGCCTTGTGGATGCGGCTGCGCCATCCGGGCCCGGGTTTTCTCGGGATGATGTTCCTGGTCGACGTGGCGGGCGCCTCGTTGCTGTCGGCCTGGACCGGCGGCCCCGGATCGCTCTTGGTGTACCTGTACTTCCCGGTGATCGCGGCCGGCGCCTACCTGCTCGGGCGCGGGGGGGCGATCGCGGTGTCGGTCCTGTCGGGCGCCGGGCTCATGCTCGTGGCCGTGGCCGAGGGGCCCACCGACGGGAACCTGCTGCTCGCGTACTGGGAGGTGGGGTTCCGGGTGCTGTCGTTCGTGCTCGTGGGCATCCTCAGCGGCGAGCTCGCCGAGTCGCTCGAGCGCGCCGGCAAGGCGCTGCAGGTGCAGCGCGTGGCGTCGGAGACGGTGCTCGAGCGTGTGCGCGCGGGCGTGTTGATCCTCGGCCCCACCGACGTGGTGTCCGAGCTCAACCCGAGCGGCCGACTGCTCCTGGGCGACGTGACCGGGAAGCGGGTCACCGACGTCTTCCGGGGGAGCGTGCACCACCGCGCCTGGGAGGAGGAGCGGCCCGACGGTCGACGCCTGGTGTGCAGCCAGGCCACCCTTCCGGACCACGGCCGCGTCATCGTGGTCGAGGACGTGACCGAGCTCTGGGCGATGCGTGAGCGTGCGCAGCGCGACGAGCGCCTGGTTGCGACGGGTCAGCTCGCGGCGGGCCTGGCGCACGAAGTGCGCAACCCGCTCGCGGCGCTCACGGCCATCCTCCAGATGTTGCGCGAGGACCGCCCGTCGCGGCACCTCGAGCTCGCGATCGGCGAAGCGCAGCGCCTCAACCGCCTCGTGGAGGACTTCCTCACCGCGTCGCGGGCGCCGAGCATCCACCCCATCCCCCTGGACCTCGACGGCCTCGTGGCCACCGTGGTCGAGGCCTTCGGGCAGGACCCGCGCTTCGCGGGCAAGCTCGAGGTGGTCACGCGGCTCATGCCGGCGCCGGCGTCGGTCGACCCCGACCGAATCCGCCAGGTGTTGTGGAACCTCCTCACCAACGCGGCCCAGGCGATGCCCGGCGGCGGCCAGATCGACGTGGACATGGGGGTCGAGGGCGAGGAGGTGGTGCTCCGGGTCCGCGACCGCGGTGTGGGCGTACCGATCGAGGACCGGGAGCGCATCTTCGACCCGTTCTACACCCGGCGCGCCGGCGGCACGGGGCTGGGGCTGGCCGTGGTCGACCAGCTCGTGCGCGCGCATCAGGGGAGCATCTCGGTACACGCCCCGGAGGGTGGGGGCACCTGCTTCGCGGTCCGGCTCCCCCTGGCGCGATAAACATCGCTGTGGCCGGCGAGCGCATCCTCATCATCGACGACGAACCCGCGCTCCGCGAGGTGTTGTCGATGTTGATGGAGCGGGCCGGGTACCAGGTGCGCGACGCGCCCAGCGGCGAGGCGGGCCTCCGGGTCTTCGCCCAATGGACGCCCGACCTGGTGATCACCGACCTGACGATGCCCGGCATCGACGGGCTCGAGGTGCTGCGCCAGGTGCGGGTGCGCGCCGCCGGGCTCGGCAAGGAGGTGCCCGTCGTCCTCATCACGGCCTACGCGAGCACCGGCACCGCCATCGCCGCGATGAAGGAGGGCGCGTTCGACTACGTCGCCAAGCCCTTCGACAACGACGAGCTGCGCCTGGTCGTACAGAAGGCGCTCGCGATGCGGCAGTTGGCCGCCGAGAACGAGCGGCTGCACGCCGAGCTCGGCACGCGCTACCAGCTCGGCCAGTTCATCGGCGCCTCGCCGGCGATGCAGGAGGTGTACTCGTTGGTGCGGCGCGTCATGGGCACGCGCATCAACTGCCTGGTGTGCGGCGAGTCGGGCACCGGAAAGGAGCTCGTGGCGCGCGCGATCCACTTCGGCAGCGAGCGGGCGCGGGGGCCGTTTGTCGCGGTCAACTGCGGCGCCATCCCCGAGTCGTTGGTGGAGAGCGAGCTCTTCGGCCACCGCAAGGGGTCGTTCACCGGCGCGCTCCGCGACAAGGCGGGGCACTTCGAGGCGGCGAACGGCGGCACCATCGTCCTCGACGAGGTCGGCGAGATGCCGCTCTCCGCCCAGGTGAAGGTCTTGCGTGTGCTCGCCGAGCGCAAGGTGGTGGCCGTGGGCGCCAGCGACGAGGTGCCGGTCGACGTGCGCGAGGTCGCCGCCAACAAACGCCACCGCGACGACGACGTCAAGGCGGCGCTGGTCCGGGACGCCCGCTCCTACCGGCTCAACGGCGTGC
>SXOM01000457.1 GCA_005776735.1 Pseudomonadota bacterium | reverse complement strand
GGACGGTCGCGGCGCGCCCGCCAGGGGCTCGTCCGCTCGGTCAGCCCCGGCGCCGCCGGGTGAGCCCCGCCAGCAGCAAGAGGGGCGCCGCCGCGGCCGCGCCGCCACACCCCTCTGCGCAGCCCTCGTCGTCGGTGACGTCGGGATCGTGCTCCCGGGGGGTCGAGTCGTCGGTGTCCGTCTCCAGGTGGACGGTCCCGTCGGCGCCCGGTTGGGCCTCCTCGTCGCAGCCCGCGGCGCCGCCGGCGACCCCGTAGGTGCCGGTGTAGTCGCTGGTGCGCACGTCCACGGCGATCCGCCCGCCGCCGCCGCCGCCGCCGCAGACCAGGCCGGAGAGGTCGACCGCGCCGTCGCCGCCGCCCGCCTCGAGGGTGCCGCTCCCGGCGAAGGTGTCGGCCTCGATCCAGATGGCGCCACCGGCGCCGCCGGCGTTCCCGAGCTGGCTGATGCAGTAGACCTCGTCGGTCTCGGGCTTGCCGTCCCACCCGTGGGCGAGGATGGCGCCGTCGACGGTCACCGCACCGCCGGCGGCGACGTGGAGCGCCGCCCCGCCGATGCCGGCCATCCCGCACCACTCCTGTGTCAGGCCCGTCCACTCGTAGTCGCCGCAGCCGCCGTCGCCGGGCAGCACGGGCGCGGCTTCGTCGTCGAAGGTGGGCTCGGGGTCCAGGTCGGAGCCCGGGATGCCATTCCGACCGTGCCCGCCGACGCCGCCGTGCGAGCCGCCGTTCCAACAGACGCGGTCTTCCACCCCGGCGGGGGTGCGCCGGCTGTAGCCGCCGTAGCCGTCCAGCGAGAGGGTGCTCGTGGCGTCGAGGGTGAGATGGTCGGTCAGCGTGAAGGTGAGGACCTCGGAGAGCGGGTCGGCGAAGACCGCCTCGGGCAGGAAGAGCTGGGCCGAGCTGAGCCCCCCTGGGAAGATCGTGGTCGGGGTGGGCCAGGGGAGACGGGCGCGGGGGTCGTCGACGACCAGGCGGGCGTCGTGCAGGGTGAGCGAGCGGGCCTCGAGGTCCTTCACCCCGACGATCGCGTTCTGCACGACCACGTCGGTGTCGCCGAGGCGCTGGGGCAGCCAGCCCATGCCGCGGCACTCCCAACCCGACGCGGGGCAGCCCCACGCCCCGGCCTCGAGGCCGTTGCCGTCGATGGTCAAGGTGCCGGGCGCACCGTCCTCGACGGTGTAGGTGGTGCCGGGCCCGCCGTGTACACGCCAGTCGTCCCAGGTGGCGGGCGCCTCCTCGACCCCTTCGGGCAGGCCGTCGATCACCTCGCCGAGCCCGCCCATCGCTTCGTACTCGAAGTCGAGGCCGGCGAACGCTCCCGCGAGCACCGCGACCCGGCCGCCCGAACCACCGCCGCCGGCGAGGCCGATGGTGTTTCCTTCCACCTGCATCGCGCCGTCGCCGCCGTTGACCGTGAGCAGCGCCGCGCCGCCGATGGTGGCGCCCTCGATGCGGATGGTCCCGCCGGAGCCGCCGGAACCGCCGCCGCCGAGCGGCCCGACCGGCGCGTCGCCGCCGTCGGCGTGGAGCGTTCCGTCGAGCACCACGGCGCCGGTCACCGCGACCGTGATGTCGTTGCCGCCGCCCCCGCCGTAGGTGGTGTCGGCCCAGCTCAGGGCCCAGCCGTCCTTGCCGGGCCCGGACGGGTCGCGCGGGTCGCCGCTGGGCGACTCCGCGGGGCGGAGCGAGTTCGACGTGTCGTAGAGCTCGGTGCCACCGTAGCCGCCGTAGCTCGCGCCCCAGACCTGCTCCGGGTACAGCAGGTCCTCGTCTTCGGGCTCACCCGCGAGCACGACGCTCGCGTCGTCGCGGTGGCGGCACTCGAGGAGGCTCGGCGCGTCCACGAGGAGCGAGGCCGCCGTGATGCCGATCCCGGCGCCGTGCAGGTCGCTGTCCTGGACGGACACGTCGCCCACGACGGTCACCTCGAGGCGATCGGGGGCGTCGAGGTCGCTGTCGAGCACCCCGAGCGAGCTCCCGTCCACGGTCTCGAGCCGGCCGACGTCCGAACCGGTCACCGCGAGGGCCTCGCCGCTGACGCTGCGGGTGAGCAGGTGGGAGTCGGTCACGGTGACGTCGCCGCTCGCGAAGAGCCCCTCGCCGAAGTCGCCCCAGCACGCGTCGAGGTTCACGGCGCCGCCCGCCAGCCAGGAGCCTTCGCGGTCAGTCAGGAGGTTGCGCAGGTACACCACGCAGTCCGAGCCCGTCGCCGCCTGGGTGATCGCGGCGTCCGCGATGAGAATGCCGCCGGAGACGAGGTCGCCTCCGCCCGGGTCGGCCCCACCGAGATCGAGCTCGCCGGCCGAGAGGGTCCCGAGGACGATGAGGACCCCGGAGACCGAGACCTCGCCGCTCACCGTGAGGTCGTCGAGCACGACGTAGATTCCCCGGACGTCGAGGGAGTCGATCTCCGGGTCCGAATCGTCCACGTCGAACTCGAGCGGGCCGATGACGACGTCGGCCGGTTCGGCGGCGCCGTACTCGACGTCGGTGCCCGGGGCGTGGCCGGTCACCTCCGCGAGCTCGCCCGCGAGGACGAGAACCTCGGAGATCCTCAGCCCGGCGCTGGGCAGCCCGCCGAGCGTGTACCCGCCCCCGGAGACGCTGTACCGGCCGGCGATCCGGTCCGCGTCCCAGCCGCCGAGCGCCCAGTCCATGCCCGCACAGCTGATGCCGAGCTCGTTGTCGACCGGCCACCCGTTGCACACGCCCGACGCGCTCTGGACCTTGTAGCAGCCGCACACGTCGGCGCCCGACTCGTGGGTCACCTCCAGGTCGCAGTCGGCGCCGCCGCCGCCGCCGTCGTCCCCGCTGTCCGCGTTGTTCCAGAAGTCGTAGCAGTCGTCGTCGGTCGGGATCGGCCGCGGGTCCCCCCAGTCCCGCGCGATGGCGACGGGAGCGAGCAGGGCGAGCGCGAGGAGGGAGCCGGGCAGGGCGAAGCGCATCGGGCGAGCGTACCAGAAGGGAGGGCCTGCCCGTGGCCGGTGCGCCACGCGAACTGGGGAGGGGGTGGGGGAATTTTCCCTGACCTCCCGGTGGCTCGACGACCGTCGCGAGCCGGGATCGGCGGCTCAGCCGGTTCGGCCGAGCACACGCCGCTTCGAGTTCTGTCGCCGCATCGGGCGGTTTGGGTCGCGACAAGCGTGAGATTTTGTAGAGCGGCCGCGATTCGCGGCCCGTGGAGCGGCGCCGCTCGCCGCGCCAATGCTGCCCGGAGCGGGGGCGGGGGGCGACAGAACTCCGATCTCTGGGGCGAGAGATCCGAGTTCTGTCGCCGCTTCGAGCGGTTTGGGTCGCGACAGGCGTAAGTGTTCGCAGAGCGGCCGCGATTCGCGGCGTTTGCCCGTGGAGCGGCGCCGCTGTCGGCGTGGGCGTCGGCATGGGAGGCGGCGGGGGGCGACAGAACTCCGATCTCTGGGGCGAGAAATCCGAGTTCTGTCGCCGCTTCGAGCGGTTTGGGTCGCGACAGGCGTGAGCGTTCGCAGAGCGGCCGCGATTCGCGGCGTTTGCCCGTGGAGCGGCGCCGCTGTGGGCGTGGGCGTCGGCATGGGAGGCGGCGGGGGGCGACAGAACTCCGATCTCTGGGGCGAGAGAT
>SXOM01000456.1 GCA_005776735.1 Pseudomonadota bacterium | reverse complement strand
CGAGCGACACGGCGGCCGAGCTTGCGAGCGGGCGGCGTGACGCGCGCAGGCGACGGGGTGGGCGGGAGCGGTTGACGCACGACCGCCGGCGACGGCGCGCCCCCCGAGCCGGTGGCCGGCGGGGTGACGGTCGTTGCGCCTGGCGAGGTCGGCGACGGGCGCTGTGGTGTGCTGGCGCCCCCCAGACGCTCCGACAGGGCACCCCGCAGCGTGGCGCGCAGACCCTTCTCCTTGAGCTTGCTGAACATCGCCCCGACTATAGCTGGCCCGCGGCCGAACGCCCGGTAGCCGATCCGCTCAAAGCGGCGGGCCGCACGAGCAGCACGACGACCGCCGCCGCCGCCGCCACGACCAGCGGCGGCCCGAACTCGAGCGGCAACCCGTACGAGAGCACCACCATGGCGAACGCGTTGTTCAGGGTGTGCGCCAGCATCCCCGGGAGCACGCTCCGCGCGCGCACGGAGAGGACACCGAGCGCCACACCGAGCACGGCGGTCGGGAGGAACCTGAAAACGCTGAGGTGGAACGCGCCGAACGCGAGCGCCGTCACCACCACCGCGGCCCCCCGGGACCCGCGCGTCTGCCACAACCCGTAGAACGCGCCGCGGAAGAGGAGCTCCTCGCAGACGCCGGGGAGCACCGCGAAGACGAGCACGAGCTGCCAGAGCGGCCGTTCGACGGGGAACACGTCCTCGAACATCCCGGTCGGGGCGCGGAAGACGAGGTTCTGGGCCTCGTGTACGCACACCGCGAGGCCCGGCAGCGCCAGGCCCGCGACCCCTGCGCGGAGCCACTCCACCGCCGGCGCCCCGCGCACGCGCAGCGTCTCGCGGACGGGGAGGCCGAGCCACCACGGCGCCGCGACCGCGAGCGGCACGAAGAGGCCGACCTGGGTGAGCACCATGCCCGGGACGAGATCGACCGCCTGCGCCGTCTGGCCGAGGAACCACAACGCGAGCAGGCCGAGCCCGAAGAGGGCCCCCGCGTCGGCCCGATGGTCGCCGCGGAGGCGTCGCTGGCTGCCGCCCGACGCGCCGAGGAGCACGTCCTCCCGGCCCAGGAGCCGCGCCGCGAACGCGAGCGCCGCCCCGGCCCACGCCAGCGTCCCCACGAACGCGAGGCCGACCAGCGGCAGGCTCGCGGCGCCCGCCAGCACGTCGCGCGTGGCCAGCGCCATCCCGGTGAGCGGCAGGACCGCGGTCGCCACGTTGAGGTCGAGGCCGGGCACCAGCGCCGCGCCCGCCAACGCGACCGGCACCAGGAGCACGGGCGTGCTCAGGATCTGTCCGCTCTTGAAGTCGCGCGACCACGCCGCCGCCGCCATCAGGATGGCCGTCGCGAGGGCACACACGGGGAGAAAGAGCACGAGCACGGCGGCGACGGTCGCCGCGGACAGCTCCACCCCCGCCAACCACCGTGCGCTGAGCGTGCCGGAGAGCGCCGCCATCAGCGCGCTCGCCGCGGTGAAGACGAAGACCACCAGCGCCTTGCCGAGCACGATCACACGCCGGTCGACCGCGGTGGTCAGCAGCGTCTCCAACGTCCCGCGCTCCTTCTCCCCGGTGACCACGTCCAGCGCGGTGTAGAGGCCGCCGGTCAGGAGCGTGAACAAGAGCAGGAGGGGGGCCAGCGCGCCCACCTTCCGGCGGAGCGCCACCTCGGGCGCGGTCAGGTCCTCCTCCCGGACCTCGCGCGCCGCCGTGGCCCGCCGGTGCGCCCGGACCGCGTCGCGGAGGCGGCCCCGCGCGTCGAGGCTGTCGGGCTGCCGGCTGTCGAAGTACAGCTCCGCGCCGTCGGCGCCGAGGCGTACGGCCGCCGCCACCTGGCCCGACTCCACCGCGGCCCTCAGCTCCACGACCTCGACCCGATCGAGGCCCTCGGGCAGATCGAATGCCGGCTCTGTCGCGACGTCGAGCGCCCTCCCCTCCGCCCGGTCGGCCTGCGCCTTGGCGAGCGCATGTCCTCCCGCGCCCAGGGCCGGGTACAGCACCAGCGGCACCGCCACCATCAGGATGAGGGTGAGCGGGTCGCGGAGGTGTTGCCTCAGCTCGGCGTCGACCACGGCACGCAAGAGTGCCCACGACACCGGCGCGCGGGTCACGAGGCCTTCACGAGGCGGGCCCGCGGACGAGCGTCACGAAGACCTCCTCCAGGCGCTCCCGGCCGGTCTGGGCGCGCAGCTCGGCGAGCGTGCCCCGTGCGAGCACGCGGCCGGCGTGGATCACCACGAGCCGGTCGCACAGGCGCTCGGCTTCGCCCATGATGTGCGTGCTGTAGAGCACACATCGGCCCTGGCGGCGTGCGTCCTCCAGGAACTCGAAGAGCTCCTGCGCCACGAGCACGTCGAGCCCGGCGGTGGGCTCGTCGAAGATGAGCACCGGCGGGTCGTGCACCACCGCGCGCGCGATGCTGACCTTCTGCTTCATGCCGGTGGACAGGCGGTCGCACTGCACCGTCGCGAACCGGCGGATGTCGAACCGATCGAGGAGCGCCTCGGCGCGGGCCTCGGCGTCGATGCACCCCTGCAACCGCGCGACGTAGGTGAGGACCTCGCGCGGCGTGAGGCGGCCGAACAGGCCGGTGCTCGTGCTGAGGTAGCCGATGCTGCGGCGCACCTCGGCCGGCGCCTCGAGCACGTCGTGGCCCGCCACCGAGGCCGTCCCGCCGTCGGGAGTCAAGAGCGTCGCCAGCATCCGCATCGTCGTGGACTTCCCGGCGCCGTTGGGCCCGAGCAGGCCCACGATCTCGCCGGGGTGGGCCTCGAGGCTCACGCCGTCGACCGCGGCCACCGGACGACCCTCGGGGTCGACGAACCGCTTCTGCAGCGCCTCCGCCCGGATCACGGCATCCGCCGGGACAACGACCGGGCGGCGATCCCACCCGCGACGAGAACCAGGGCCACCAGCTCCCCCGCCGCGACCCACCCCCACACCCCGAGCGGCTTGTCCAGCAGCAACTCCCGCATGCACAAGACCGCGTTGGTGATGGGCACGAGCCCCCAGGGCGCCGCCAGCGAGGCGCCCGGCGCCAACGCGGCCATCGCCAGCGACATCGGCACCAACGTCGCGAGTGACATCGTGTTCTGCCCCTGCTTGAAGCTGCGTACCGGCGCCGCAGCCACCAGCGAGAACGCGGCCGCCGCGAGCGCAGCCAGCGCGGCGAACGGCACGAGGAGCACGAGCCGGGCGGGCGGGAGGCCGAGCGTACGCTCCGACATCAGCGCGAGGTGGAGGAGGGTCACGACCGTCCCCACCAACGTCGCCCCCATCGACATCAGCGTGATGATCGCGACGCTGGCCAGCTTCCCGAGCACGAACACCGAGCGCGGGGCGGCGGTGACCAGCACCGTCTCCACCACGTTCCGCTCCCGGTCGGCCACCATCGCCTCCAACGCCGGGTACTGGCTCGCCATCGCAGACAGGACCACCAGGAGCATCGGGATCGCGCCGGCCACCGCCCCCACCAGCGCCTCCTTCGGCGGGGCGATGTCCACGCTCTCGACCGGCCACGGGTGATCCAACGCGTCCATCAGGCGGTCGGCAGCGAGGTCGGCGAGCGGATCGCCGCCGGCGTAACGGACGACCAGGGCCGCGCCGTCGTGGACGACCTCGGCGTCGGCCGGCGCGCCGGGCTCGACCCGGACCAGCGTGTCGGGCAGCTCGGCCGCCAGGTCGGCCGGGACCGCGACGGTGGGGCGCGCGGACTCGGCCCACCCCTCGGCCAGCGCGGCCGCCTGCGAATACCCCCACAGCAGGCCCGGAAACAGGAAGCACGGGACGAGCACGCTGAACAGGAGCGTGTTGCCGTCTCGGAGCTGCTGGCGGAGTTCGGCCTCCAAGACCGCCCACCACAACCGCATGCGCGGCGCTACTCGGCCGGCGGGGGCGCCGCCGGCTTCTTGTCGCTGCCAGGGGTCACGTTGGCGTCGAGCACCCAGTCCTCGGTGCCGCCGTCGTCGGAGAGGGGCCGCGACAACAACAGGCGCGTGCGCTTCTCTTCCGACAGCTTGAGCGTGTCGGTCTTGGCGACGACCGGGTGCCACGTGCCGTCTTCGAGCACCCGCAGCTCGCTGATCTCGACGCCGAGCTGCCACGCGCCCTTCTTCCGGTACACCTCGAACATCACGCGCGCCTGCTTGTCGTCGAACCACGGCACCAGGAGCGCGCCCGCCACCGGACCCGGCGCGAGGTCGGTGAGCCGCACGTCGAACTTGGGCCCCTTGGGCGGGGTCACGGTCACGTCGAAGTCCACGGCGGCGGCGTGAGCGAGGAAGGCGAGCACCATGTTCGGAGTCTACCCGATAAGCCACCGGCGGTGCTGCTCGTCCCCGGAGATCCCGTCGACCGCTTCGAGGTCGTGCGCCTGCTCGGCGAGGGCGGCCTCGCGCACGTGTACCTGGTGCGCCACCGCCACCTCGGCTCGTTGCACGCGCTCAAGTTGCTCCACGTCCGCGGCGCCCGCGCCCGCGCCCGCTTCTTGCAGGAGGGCCAGGTCCAGGCGCGCATCCGGCACCCCAACGTGGTGCCGGTCACCGACGTGGTCGAGCTCGACGACGGCATCGGCCTGGTGATGGACTACGTCGACGGGCCGAGCCTCGCCGAGGTGCTCGGGGGCGACGAACCCCTCCCGCGTCGCGACGTCCCCCCGCTCTTCGACCAGATGTGCCGCGGGGTCATCGCGGCCCACCGCGCGGGGGTCCTGCACCGCGATCTGAAGCCCGCCAACGTGCTGCTCGCGGTGTCCGCGCACGGCATCGAGGCGCGCATCGGGGACTTCGGCATCGCCAAGGTCGTCGCCGACTTCCGGGACGCGCCGTCGCTCACCGAGCAGGGCAGCTTCATGGGCACGCTCGGCTACATGGCGCCCGAACAGCTCTCCGATGCCAAGGCGGTCGACGCGCGCGCCGACGTGTTCTCCCTGGGGTGCATCCTCTACGAGATGGTGGCGGGGCGGGCGCCGTACCTGCGCGCCGACCGCGCCGCGACCATCCGCGCCACGCTCGACGGGCAGCACCGCCCCCTGGGCGAGCTCTGCCCCGACCTGCCCGCACCGTTGGTCGCCGTCGTGGAACGTGCGCTCCAGGCACAGCCGAGCCGCCGCCAGGACACCGTCGAGGCGCTGCGCGCCGACGTCGCGGCCGCCGCGGCGCCGCTCTTGGGCCTCGACAGGCGCGATCAGCGCGATGGGCGACAAGATCGAGAGCAAGAAGTTCGCCCAGAACGCCGGCGTCTCCTGCGTGCCGGGCCATATCGGAGAGATCGACGACACCGCCCACGCCGTGAAGATCTCCGAGGAGATCGGCTAT
>SXOM01000455.1 GCA_005776735.1 Pseudomonadota bacterium | reverse complement strand
GGCGAGCGCCGGCGCGGAAATCCGCGGGGGCTCATGCACCGTAAGCCCGTTCGGATTTCCCTGGCCGCGGTGTAAGCCCCCTCGGATTTCCACATATTGTCGCCCGCGCGGCCCGGGAGCCAAAAAAACGCAGGTTTGCTCGTGGTGACTGCGCCGCTGACGTGCTCCGGAGGGCGGAAAACGGAAATCCGGGGTGGCTTATGTCCGCCTCGCGGAAATCCGGCGGCGCTCATGGGTCATAAGTGCCGGCGGATTTCCGCCGTGGCTCGCATCGCAGCCGGGCGCCCGCCCGCCCCGGCTCGCGACCCGGCCGGTCGCGGGGCGCCCGCCAACGACGCACCCCCACCGGCCCCGGGCGCGGGGGCGAGGGTCCTGCTGCACCGGCCCACGGTTGGTGAGCGTGGCGGCGTCGAACTGCGAGCGGCCTTGGTGGCGAGGGCGAGCTCGGTGAACCGCACCGGCGCCCGGGGGCGTCAGGCGATCTCGACCATCCGCCGCGCGTTGGCGTCGAGCTCGACCAGGAGCGCGCTGCCCTCGGGGCCCGGTGCGCCCACCCGCCCGGCCACCTGCAGCGTGGTGCCGTTGGGCAGCACCAGGAAACACGACAACCCCATGCCGGGCACGCCGAGGTCGGCCCGCTTCAGGTGCAGCGTGCCCGACAAGAGCGCCGGGCGGTGCACCTGGGTCCACGCCGGGCCGGTCGGGAACTGCAGGCTGGCCATCCCCCGGTCGACGAAGACCGTCGGCTCCGGGAGCTCGACGACCTGCGGTTGCGGGGCGGCGAGGCTCACCGGCAACGGGGCCGCGACGATGCCCTGACGCAGCGCGGCCGCCACCGCTCCCCGGGCGCTGTCCGCCCCGTCCCCCGCCGAGCTGCGGTGTGGCACCGATCGGCTGGTGGAGTGCGACAACGTCTGCCGGAACGCGCTGCTCGCCGCCGAGCGGCCGCCCTCGCGGTCCTCGGGGTCGGGCCAGCTCTTCGAGTTGCGCGCGAGCGTCTTGGCGCGCTCCAGCCGGCGCTTGCGCCGCTCCTCCTGGTTGGCCACCGCGAGCTTCCGCTCCGCGTCGGTGGAGCCGACCATCGTGGTCGACGAGAGCCAACTGTCCGTCGGCGCGCGGCTACTGTGCGAGAACGCGCGCGTGCCGTGCTCGACCCCGCGGCGCCACACCTCGAAGATCTCGGCGTCGTCGGGCGAGATGCTCTGGATGGTGGCGACCCACACCGGCATCGGCCCTTCCTTGCGGCCGGCGAGGATGCGCAACATGCCCATCGCCGTCTCTTCCAGGCCTGGAAGCTCCATCCGCCACTCGGCGATGTCCCCCGCCTCCATCCGCGCGTCGAGCTCGAAGTGCAACGTCATGCCGTCGATCCCGGTCGCCGTGCCGAACACCAGGCCGCCCGGCGATTGTACCGAGAGCATGGCGAGGATGGGGCGGACGTGAGCCACGACCCGAGGATACAACTTCTTGACGAGCGGGGGAACCACCCCCGCGCGGATTCCTTCTCCGTGCCGGTCGGTTACGCGACGCGCGCATGACGCGGCACCTCCCCGAGACCGAGCGGCGCGCCCAGATCCTGCGGGCGGCGCGCGCCATCTTCGTCGAGCGCGGCTACCTCAGCGCCCGGGTGGAGGACATCGCCGCGCGGGCGGGGCTCTCCAAGGGCGCGGTGTACTTCTACTTCGAGAGCAAGCGCGAGATCTTCGACGCGTTGGTGGAGGAGGAGCTCGCGGTCACCCGCTCGTTCCTCGCCGAGGCCGAGCGCGACGTGCGGCCCGCGGTCATCAAGCTGCTCGACCTGGGCCGCAAGTACCTCGACTACTTCGCCGGCCTCAAGACCCCGCCGCGCTTCTTCCTCTTGATGTCGGAGCTCGCCATCCGCGACGAGGACGTGCGGCGCCAGGTCAACGCGGTGCACGAAGAGTTCGTGCACGCCACCGAGCGCGTCATCGCGCAGGGCATCGCCGAGGGGGCCTTCCGCCCCTACGACGCGCGCGCCGTCGCCCTGTTCCTCAAGGCCTTCATCGACGGCCTCGCCGGACAGAGCGCGGTGGGGATGCGCCCCGACGCCGAGCGTCTCGCCGCCGACGGGATGCGCGTCCTGTTGCAGGGCCTCCTCAACGAACCCCGGAGCTGAGATGGAGCCGCTGCTCGCCCGCTACGCCCGCTTCGCCGCCCTTCGCTGGGTCGGTGTCGTCCTGTTCGTGCTCGCGGTGCCGGTGCCCATCGCGGCGGTGCTCACCGCCGCGCTCCGCGACGAAGGGCGATGGTTGTGGCTCCTGCCGTCGGTCGGGTGTCTCGGCCTCGCGCTCGGCAGCTTCGGCACCGCCAACGACACCGCGCTGTACGCGCTTCGCGAGGCGGGCCGCCTCGGCGTCCTGCCGCCCGGCCCCGCCGGCGAGCTCGCCCACGAAGCGCGGGTGCGCCCCGCCCGCCTCCAGGCCGTCCACGACTCGCCCATCGCCTCGGTGCTCATCCCGCTGGTCGCGCTCGGCCTCAACGGGTGGGTGAGCCTGCGCCTCTGGGGAGCCTGGGCGTCTTGACCCGCCTCGCCTGGGTCACGCACGACCGCCAGATCGCCATCGCCGGCGCCGACGGCCGCGATGCCACGCTCCTGACCGCCGACTTCCCGGTCGGCACCGGCGGCTGGTCGCAGTTGGCGCGGCCGCAGCTCCACTGGGCGTGGCCCACGTGGTCGCCCGACGGGCGCCGGGTGGCCGCGTTCGTGGTCGAACCTTCCGACGAGCGGGCGGGCCCGGTGCGCGTGCAGGTGCTCGACGTGGACGGCGTGCACGAGGAGCTGTGGTGGGAGTCGGGCGGGGTGGCGCCGCTGTACCTGCAATGGCGGCCCGACGGCGGGGCGCTCGCGGTGCTCGTGCAGCGCGGCGACGAGCTCAACCTCCTCGCCGTGGGCGCCGGAGCGCTCGGCCGGGCCCGGCTCGTCGAGGCGGGCGTGCCGGTCTTCTTCCACTGGTCGCCCCAGACCGGCCACCTGCTGATCCACGCGAGCGAACCCGGCGAACCCCAGGGTCGCCTGGTGCGCCGCGATCCCCTCGGTACCGCCGACGACGTGCTCTTCGACCGCCCGTCGGGCTCGTTCTGTGCCCCGGTGCTCGTCGCCGGCCGCGCGGCCTGGGCCACACCGGAAGACGGCGGCAGCCTCGTCTGCGTGAGCGACGAAGACGGCGCGGGCGCCCACCCGCTGCTCAACCGCAAGGGCCTGGTCGCCCTCGTGGCGGCCCCCGCGCCGCACCGGTGGCTCGCGGTGGCCGCGTCACCCGGCGGCGAAGGAAAACCCTACGACGGCATCGATCTGGTCGACGTCGTCACCGGCGAGCTGCGAACGCTCACCCGCATGCCGTGCTACGCGTTCTTCTGGTCGCCGACCGGCGACTGGCTGCTCGTGTCGCAGGTCGCGAGCGAAGACAACTGCCTCAAGTGGTGGCGCGTGCCGATCACCGGCGGCGAACCAGTCGAGATCGGCAGCTTCTGGCCCACCCGCGACCTGCTCTTCTACCTGCACTTCTTCGAGCAGTACGCGGGGAGCCACTCGCTGGTGGCGCCCGACGGCCGCCACCTGGTCTTCGCGGGCTACCCCGCGGGCCACGGGCACGCCGACCTGTCGCGGCCCCCGCGGGTGTGGCGCAAGGACACGACCGACCCCGAGGCGCCCGCCGAAGAGGTCGACGCCGGCACATTTGCCGTGTATTCGCCGGCTGGCGCCGACTGATACACGGTGATACATCCTTGACGCGTCAAGGAGCTCCGATGTCGATCGTGGACAGCCTCACCTCCCGCCTGGGCCGCCCCGCCGGCCGTGCGCTCGAGCCCACGTTGCGCGACCTGGTGCAAGCCGTGCTCAAGGAGCAGGGCTACGCGAGCCCCGCCGAGGTGCAGGGCCTGCGGGACGAGGTGCGCGAGGTGCGCACGCGGGTCGCCGGCCTCGCCACCCGGCTCGACGAGGCCGTCCAGGCCGCCACCGCCGCGCGGGAAGCCGAGTGGGGTGTGCAAAGCGTTCGCAAAACCTCAT
>SXOM01000454.1 GCA_005776735.1 Pseudomonadota bacterium | reverse complement strand
TCGGTGTGGATGGCCCTCGTCGGTGACCTCCGGCGCGAGTGTCCAGCGCCCGCCGACCCCCACGAGGTGACAGCCTGACGCTCGACGCCTCACAGGATGCGTCATGCGGAGAGCCACTCTCCGGTGATGGCACGCGGCCTCGATTTCCGGCGTCGCTTGCGGTCTGCACATCTGTTCAGCAACTCTTCACCTGAACCGGCGTCAAGGTGGAGATGCAACAAGCGGAGAGCCACTTCCCACCGATATGCTGCGCCCCGGAGGATCGATGCTCTCCCTGTTCCTGCTGCTCGGCTGCCCGCCGACGCCCACACACACGGGCGACACCGCCGACACGGGCGACACCGCCGACACCGCCGACACCGCCGACACCGCCGACACCGCCGACACCGGCCACACGGGCGACACCGCCGACACGGGCGACACCGCCGACACGGGCGACACCGCCGACACGGGCGACACCGCCGACACCGCCGACACCGCCGACACCGCCGACACGGGCGCCGATCCCTGCGAGGGCGTCGCCACCCTGGAGATCGTGGTGCTCGACGCCGTGTACAGCCACGTCGATCCCACGACGCCCCGCGCGTTGAGCGCGGGGGCCACCGCGCCCGGCCGGTACGACGTCGACGACGTCCACGTCACCGAGGGCTGTTGCCCGACCCTGACGGTCACCGCCGAGCTGGACTGCGCGACCGGCGTCGTCGAGGCCACCTACGACTTCGCCGACGACATGTGCGACTGCTACACCGGGCTGAGCGTGAGCTACACGCTCGACGCGGTCCCGGCGGCCGGCGTCACGCTCTCCGCACACGGGGCCACGACCCCCCTCCTGCCCTACTGATGCTCTTCTCGCCGCTGACGGTCGGGTCGATGATCGTGCCCAACCGGGTGTGGCTCCCCGCCATGGTCACCTGGCTCGGCGACGACGAGGGCCGGGTCACCCCCGACATCGTCGCGCGCTACACCCGCTACGCGCGCGGCGGGGCCGGGGCGATCGTGTTGGAGGCGATGGGCGTCCGCGATGTCGCGAGCGGGCCGCTCCTCCGCATCGGCCACGACCGCTACGTCCCAGCGCTGCGCGAGCTCGTCACCACGATGCACGGCGAAGGCGACGTGCGGGTGCTCCCCCAGATCATCGACTTCCTGAAGATCTCGCGCCGCGACCCCGCCCGCGCCGTCGCGCGGCTGGAGGCGCGGTATCCCGGCGCGGCCGCGTGGACCGAAGCCGAGCTGCACGCGCGGCTCACCCCGAGGGAGTGGCGCGACTACGCGTGGGGGTACCGCCAGCAGATCGAGGACCTCACCCTCGACGAGGTGCACGCCATCCCCGGGTGGTTCGCCGCCGCCGCAGGGCGCGCACGTGCGGCTGGATTCGATGGGGTAGAGCTGCACTTCGCGCACGCGTACACCCTCGCGAGCTTCCTCAGCGCCACCAACGGGCGCACCGACGACTACGGCGGCTCCCTCGCCAACCGTGTGCGCCTCCCGCTCGAGGTCGTCGCGGCCGTGCGCCGCGAGGTCGGGGCCGACTTCACCGTCGGGTGCCGCCTGCTCGGCAGCGACGACGTCGCCGGCGGCACCACGCTCGTCGAGGCGGCGTGGTTCGCGGTCCAGCTCGCGCGGGCCGGCCTCGACTTCGTCTCGGTCAGCCGCGGCGGGCGCTTCGAAGACGCGCGACGCCCGCCCGTCGGCCAGGCGGCCTACCCCTACACCGGGCCGTCGGGTTCGGCGTGCATGCCCACCAAGGACGCCCCCGACGGCGTGAACCTGTACCTCTCCGAAGGCATCCGCGGGGCGCTGCGCGCGTCCGGCTTGCAGACCCCCGTGGTGGGCGCGGGGAAGATCAACACCGCCGCGGTCGCCCGAGCGGCCCTCGCCGCCGGCCAGCTCGACCTCGTCGGCATGGCCCGCGGCCTGTTGGCCGACCCCGACTGGCCGAAGAAGGTGGCCGCGGGGCGGGAAGCCGAGGTTCGGCGTTGCCTGTACACCAACGTGTGTGAAGCACTCGACCGCAAGCACCTGCCGGTGCGGTGCCAACTGTGGATGAAGTCGCCCGACGGTGGCATGCACCCGCCGGGCTGATACCCGGGGCGCGCGGAGGGGAGATGCGGGTCCTGGTCACCGGCGGCGCGGGGTACATCGGCAGCGCGGTCCTTCGGGTCCTGTTGGCCGAAGGGCACGAGGTCGTGGTGCTCGACAACCTCGTCACCGGGCACCGCCGGGCCGTCCCCGCCGCCATCGCCTTCGTCCACGCCGATACACGCGATACATCGACGGTGCGACAAGCACTCCGCGACCACCGGGTCGAGGCGGTCGTCCACCTCGCCGCCATCTCGCAGGTCGGCACCAGCGTTCGCCACCCGCGCGACTATTTCGACAACAATGTGCGCGGCTCTCTTGCTCTTTTGGACGCAATGTTGGCCGAGGGGGTCGGCCGCCTGGTCTTTTCATCGACCGCCGCCGTGTACGGCGACCCCGACACGTGCCCCATCGACGAGACCGCGCCCACCCGGCCCAAGTCCCCCTACGGCGACAGCAAACGGTTCGTGGAGACGGTCCTGGCCCGCTACGGCGAAGCCTACGGCCTGCAGCACACGAGCCTCCGCTACTTCAACGCGGCGGGCGCGTTCCCCGACGCGGGCGAAGATCACCGCCCCGAGACCCACCTCATCCCCCTGGTGCTCGCGGCCGCCGCGGGGAAGGGCCCGCCGGTCACGCTGTTCGGCGAAGACTACCCCACGCCCGACGGCACCTGCGTCCGCGACTACGTCCACGTGGCGGACCTCGCGCGGGCGCACGCCCTGGCGTTGGCGGCGCCGGCGCCCGGCGCGATCTACACCCTCGGCAGCGGCGGCGGGCACACCGTCCGCGAGGTGCTCGAGGCCGCGGAGCGGGTCACCGGGCGCCCGGTGCCGGTGGTCCGGGGCGCGCGCCGGGAGGGCGACCCGGCCACGCTCGTCGCCTCGAGCGCGCGCATCGGGCGCGAGCTCGGGTGGGCGCCGCGCGCGGCGGGCCTCGAGGACATCCTCGCTTCCGCCTGGGCGTGGCTCCAGGCTGCACCGGACGGCTACCCGGACTGATGTGAAGCACACGCGCGGTGCGCGCCAGCCTCGGCGCGCTTCGGGACGGTCGCGGCGCACCGCCCTCGGGCCTGCTGCCCGTGCACCGGACGGCCCGGCGGGCTAACCGCGCGCCCGGAGCTACCGAGCATGGGACGCATCTTCGAGACGCGCAAGGCCACGATGATGAAGCGCTGGGACCGGATGTCCAAGGCCTTCACGCGCATCGGCAAAGAAATCGCGATGGCGGTCAAGGCGGGCGGGCCGCTCGCGGAGAACAACCCGTCGTTGCGCCGGGCGATCCAGAACGCGCGCACCGTGAACATGCCCAAGGACAAGGTCGAAAACGCCATCAAGAAGGCGTCGGGGCAGGGCGCGGCCGACTACGCCGAGGTGGTGTACGAGGGCTACGCGCCGCACGGGGTCGCCGTCGTGGTGGTCACCGCGACCGACAACCCCACCCGCACCGTCAGCAACGTCCGCGTCGCGTTCAACCGCAACGGCGGCAACATGGGCAGCAGCGGCTCGGTGGCGTTCCAGTTCAAGAAGATGGGCGTCTTCCGCATCCGCCCCGACGGGGTCGACCCCGAATCGCTCGAGCTCGACCTCATCGATCACGGCCTGGAAGAGTTCGGGGAGGGCACGGGCGAAGAGGGCGAAGCCCAGCTCGTGATCCGCACCGCGTTCGAAGGGTTCGGCACGATGGCCAAGGCCCTCGAAGAGCGGGGCATCACGCCGTTGTCCAGCGGCACCGAGTACGTCCCGAGCTCCACCGTCGAGCTCGGGGAGGACGAAGCCGGCGAGGTCCTCGCCCTGGTCGACCTGCTCGAGCAGGACGACGACGTGCAGAACGTGTTCCACAACCTCGGCTGAGGTTTTGCCCGCAGCGCCGGGCTACGTGTCGAGTGGGAACCCATGAGGCCATCGATGCGTCTACTCTGCCTGCTCGCCCTGCTCTGGGGTTGCCCCGGCGACGACACGGGCAAGGCCACCGACCGCGACGGCGACGGCGTCGAGGCGGCAGAGGACTGCGACGACACCGACGGCGCCGTCGGCCGCGCGCGGGCGTGGTTCACCGACACCGATCGCGACGGGTACGGCACCGACGCCAGCGTCGTCGAAGCATGCAGTCGCCCCGAAGGAACCTCGGCCACCAACGACGACTGCGACGACGGCGACGCCACCGTGTGGCCGGGTGCGGCCGAGCGCTGCGACAGCCTGGACAACGACTGCGACGGGGTCGTCGACCTGGACGACCCCGACCTCGATCCCACGACGATCCTCACCTTGTACACCGACGGCGACGGCGACGGGTACGGCGACGCCGTCACCGCGACCACGGCGTGCGCCGGCGCGGACGGCCAGAGCGAAGTGCCGGGCGACTGCGACGACGCCGACGACGGCGTGCACCCGGGCGCGGCGGAGGTGTGCAACGGCACCGACGACGACTGTGACGACGCCGTCGACGACGCCGACCCCGACGCCGCGGGCACGGACTGGTACGCCGACGCCGACGGCGACGGGCACGGCGACCCCGCGGCGATCGAGACCGCGTGCGTCGCGCCCACCGACCACGTGGCCGACGGCGACGACTGCGACGACGACAACCCGTGGATCCACCCCGGCGCCGACGAGTCCGACTGCGCCGACCGCACCGACTACAACTGCGACGGGTCCACCGGCTACGCCGACGCCGACTACGATGGCGCCGCTGCGTGCGAAGACTGCGACGACACCGACGGCGACGTCTTCCCCGGCGCCCCGGAGCTGTGCAACGCGCACGACGACGACTGCGACGGCGCGGTCGACGTCGACGCCGTCGACGCGCCGTCCTGGTACGCCGACGCCGACACCGACGGCTACGGCGACGGTGGCGTGGTGAGTGTGAGTTGCGACGCGCCCGCCGGGTACATCGCCGACGGGACCGACTGCGACGACACCACGTCGGAGAAGAGCCCCGCCGCGGTCGAGCGCTGCAACGGCGACGACGACGACTGCGACGGCACGATCGACGAAGACGACGCCTCCGACGCGACGTCCTGGTACGCCGACGCCGACGGCGACGGCTACGGCGACGCCGGCGACGCCTCCCCCGCCTGCGACCAACCCGCCGGGTACGTCGCCGACCTGACCGACTGCGACGACGCCGACGAAGACGTGAACCCCGCGGCCACCGAAGCGTGCAACGGCCTGGACGACGACTGCGACGGCACCGTCGACGAAGACGACGCCACCGACGCTCTCGCCTGGTACACCGACGCCGACGCCGACGGCTATGGCGACCCGGCCACCGAGACGCACGCGTGCGCCGAACCCGCCGGGGCGGTCGACAACGACGACGACTGCGACGACGGCGACGCGGACACCCGGCCCGACGCCGACGAGGTGTGCGGGGGCGCCGACGAGGACTGCGACGGCGACGTCGACGAGGCCTCGGCGGTGGACGCTGCGTCCTGGTACGCCGACGCCGACGCCGACGGCTACGGGGCCGCCGCCATCGCCACGGTGGCGTGCACGGCGCCGGCCGACACCACCGCCGACGCCACCGACTGCGACGACGCCGACGCCGGGGTGCACCCCGGCGCGAGCGAGACCTGCGACGGCATCGACGAGGACTGCGACAGCGCCGTCGACGACGGGGCGGTCGACCCGACCGACTGGTACCCGGACAACGACAGCGACGGCTACGGCGACGAAGGCGGCACCCCGACCGCCGCCTGTGATGCTCCGCTCGGGTACGTCGCCGACGACACCGACTGCGACGACAGCGCCGGCGACGTGAACCCCGGCGAGACCGAAACCTGCGACACCGTCGACAACGACTGTGACGGCGACAAGGACGAGGCCAACTGTCCGTGCACGACCGTCGAGTACGCCGGCCACGTCTACATGTACTGCACGAGCACGGCCACCTGGGCCAACGCGCAGACGGCGTGCCGGCTCTACGGCTACGACCTGGTGACCCTGGAGACCTCCGCCGAAAACAGCGCGGTCGTGAGCCAGGCCAACAGCACCTCGGCCACACGCTGGTGGATGGGGTACAACGACCGCACGACCGAGGGCACCTGGGCCTGGTCCAGCGGCTCGGGCTCCTACACCAACTGGCACTCGGGCGAGCCGAACAACTCCGGGAACGAAGACTGCGGCGAGCTGCTGCGTTGGTCCGACACCACCTGGAACGACGAGTCCTGCGACGACAGCCTGCCGTACGTCTGCGAGGAGTGAGGATAGGCTCGCCCGAGCATGCTCCTGCTCCTCGCCACCCTGGCCCTGGCCGGACCGCGGATCGCCGTCGCCGACATGGCCAACCGTACCGGTGACCCGAGCCTCGACGGTGCTGGGGCCGGCCTGTCGGGCGTACTGGTGAGCAAGCTGGTGCGGGTGGACGAGCTCGAAGTGGTGGAGCGCGCCGAGCTCGGCAAGGTGCTCGCCGAGCTCGACCTCGCCCGGTCGGGGGCCATCGACCCCACCACCGCCGCCAAGGCCGGCAAGGTGCTCGGCGCCAGCCACATGGTGCTCGGGGAGCTCGTCGCCGCACGATTGCCGACCTTGTCGGTCAACCTGCGCGTGGTCGAGGTGCAGAGCGGCAAGGTCGTCGCCGCCACCGACGTGGTCGGCCAGGTGGGCGCGCAGGGCGAAGAGTTCTTCGTGCTCGTCGACCAGGCGGCGTTCGAACTGGTGGAGCTCTTGCAGGTGAAGCTCGGGGCCAAGGACCGCATCGAGCTCGGCCAGGTCGACGTCAAGCGGCTCGGCACGGTCGACGCGTACGGGCGGGCGCTCACGGCGCTGGACCGCGGCGACAAGGCCGCGGCCGAAGCGGCGCTCGGCAAGGCGCTGGGCCTCGAACCGGGGTTCGTCCTCGCGGAGGAGGCGCTCGCCCGCATCGCCACCGAGGTGGTGACCACGCGCCAGCAGTACGCGCACGCGGCCATCACCGCGGTGCACACGGCGTGGGACGAGCTGGAGAAGCGGTCGCCGAAAGTACTTCCAGCTAGTCCCACACCAGATGATCTTGCCCGAACCGCCGTCGCAGCGAGGATGCTCCGGGTCCGCGGCGACCTGGAGGGGTACCTCACGGTGGAGGCGGCGCGGGTGGCCGCGACCCCGACGGGGTGGACCCAGACCGACGTCGGCAAGTTCGACACGGCCGTCCGCGCGTGGGTCACCGACGGGTACACCGCGTCGCGCACGATGTACGGCCTCGAATCGTGGCCGTGGAAGGTGCGCATGCAGATGGCCGAAGCGCTGGTGGTGCTCGGCCAGAAGGACAAGGCGTGGGCGATGGTGCTCGCCACCTGGCAGAACCCCGGCCCTGTCCTGTCCACCACCTCCGGCCCCCGAAACCCGGCGGTGTGGGCCGGCGCGCACGGGCTGTGGGACCTCGAGGTGCTCGGGCGCCGGCAGGTGCTGCACCAGGCGCAGAAGCTCGGCCTCGAAGAGGACTCCCGCCGGGCGCTCAAGGCGCTGGACGAGGCGGTGGACGACGCGAAGGAGGCCCGGGAGAACCGCGCGGCCTGGGACAGCCTCCAGCCCCGGTTCAAGGCGGGCCGGGCCGATGCGCGCCACCTCGACGACGAGGAGCGGGCGCTGCGCGCCGTCGACGACGACCCGTCGTTGGTGCTGGCCGCCTATCGGTCCTTTCAGGCAAGATTATCGGCCGGATTCTACTCGAACGTACTGACCGACTCCGACTACACCGACCTGTGCCAGAAGTACCGCTCCCTGATGGACGGCGTCTTCCGCGACAGTTGGGCGGTCGACCAGCGGCTATCGACCCTGTTGGACTACCACGCGGCCGTGCCGGTGCGGGACGCCGACGACGCCGCGCGGCGGCAGCAGTCCCTCGACGACTACGTCAACGGAGCCTACACCCGATGAGCCCTCCCCCCGAGACGGTCCAGTGGATCTCCGAGGAAGTCAGCGGGTACTCCGAGGGTGGTTCTCTGGCGTGTGCGCCGCGGCTGGTCGAAGGCCTGACGCTGCCCGTCGGCCTGCGGGTGTCGACCCATCCGGCCCGTGCGGAGTGCGGTGCCGACTGGACCTTCGTGAAGCTCGAGACGACCGGCTTCCGCGCCATGCGCACCGGCGGCTGGTACGTCCCCACCAAGGCGCTCACGACGCACGCCCCGCGCCCCGCGTGGGACAAGGCCAGGCCCACGGGGACGGCGTGGATCCGGCAGGCGGGGGACAACCCGACCCTCGGCATCCCGCTGGACACGCTGGACTGGACCACGCCGGCGTTGTTCACCGAGGGCGAGCCGGTCGAGCGCCTCGCCCCCCGCGTCGTCCGCACCTCCACGGGGCGGGAGCTGTGGCTCGACGACTACTACATCGTCGACGCCGATCCGCTCGCCGGGGCGCGGTCGGCCAGCGACGCCGAGCGCGCCAACCGCCGGCGCATGCTGCATGCCGGACGACTCAGGCATGAAAAGTCACTTGCGCTTGCTCCAGTGTTCAGTTCTGCGAGCCTGGGGGCCGCACCCAAGGGGCAGCCGTTCGTGATCACCGTCGATCCTCGCTGGTTGTCGCAGCCGCGGTACTCCGCCGACTGGCTCGACCCGGTGGGCCACACCCTCACCCACGAGTGCAAGACCACCCCGAAGCCGTTCGAGCCGTGTGGCACCTACACGCTGGAGTACGGCGCGCTCGGCGCGTGGACGCCCGACCGTGAGGTGGACGTGATCGCCCTGTGGAACGGCAAGGCGCTCGAGGTGCTGGTGCTCGACCCCTTCGGCGACCGCATCGGCGTGACGCCCACCTGGGACGGCCGGCCGGACCCGACGCTCAGCCCTTGACGCCACCGGCGGTGAGCCCCTCGACCAGCTCTTTCTGCAACCAGAAGAACAGGGCCACCACCGGCACGCTGGCCAGGAGCGCGCCGGCCGCGAAGTGCCCCCACTCGGCCCCGAACTCGCCGACGTAGCCGTTGAGGACCACCGGCAGCGTGTAGGCCCGCTCGTCGCCCATGAGCGTCGCGGCGAGGATGAACTCGTTCCACGCGGTCATGAACGAGAACAAGGCGGTGACCGCCAGGGCCGGGCGCGCCAGCGGCAGGATGATGCGGGTGAACGTGGTCCACCGCGAGGCGCCGTCCATGGTGGCCGCCTCTTCGAGCTCGCGGGGGATCGTGTCGAAGTAGCCCTTGAGGTTCCACGTCGCGAACGGGACCGAGGTGGTGCTGTACACCAGGACCAGGCCGGTCATCGAGTCCAACAGGTGCAACGTGTCGAGCAGGATGTAGAGCGGGATGGCCATGACCACGCCCGGAAACATCTGCGTGAGCAGGAACGCGCCCATGAGGCGGTCCCGCCCGGGGAAGCTCCACCGGGAGAGGGCGTAGCCGGCGGTGCACGCGAGGCTCACCCCGACCGCCGCGGTCGCCGCACTCACCACGACGCTGTTGAGGAGCTGGCGCCCGAACAGCCACGACCCGTCCGCCGAGGTGGTGCTGACGACGTGCACGAAGTTGGCCCCGGTGAAGCCGCCTTCGAGTCCCAGGGAGAAACCCTGGCCCGGGCTCAGCGCGATGCGCACGACCCACAAGACCGGCAACAACGTGGCGACCGTGAAGCACACCAGCGCCCCATGGGTCACCGCGACTCGGACCGGGCTGGGGGCGCGCACGCGGCGTCCTAACCGGCGCCGTCCTCGATGCCTGCGAACAATCCCCCCGACACCCACGCACTGAACCAGTCCATCACCCGCTCTGCTCGCGCCGCGCCCTCCAGCGGGGCCAACGCCGCGCCGAGGCGCTCCCCCGCGTATAGCCGGCGCAGGAGGCCGTACGCCACCGGGCTCAGGTTCATCCGCCACACGGTGAAGCCCTGCCGGTACACCGCCGTGGCGCTCCACCCCCGCGCCGGAAGGGGCGGCGCCGCACCCTCCCGAAACGCCTGGAACCAGGCGTTGGCCGGCCAATCCAGCTCCAACAACCGCACCGCGGGTCCGGGCCGGAACCGGAGGTCGGCCCAACGCTCGGGGCCGAGCGCGCCGAACGCCGCTGGATCCAGCCGCGCCGGCGTAGGGGCGTGCACCACCTCGACCAGCGCCCACTCGAGCGTAGCGAGGGCGTGCAGGAACCCGCGGTGGCGCACCCGGCGCCCGGGCGCGGCCAACCCGTCGACCAGCACCCGGCCGTAGGTGTTGAGGTTGCGGGTGCGCGAGGGGTGGGCGGCGATGACCCGCTCGGCGAGTCGGACGAAGGCATCGGCCCCGAGCGCCTGCCGCACACCGGGAAAGTCGTCGGCCAAGGCGTCGACCAGCCGCGCGCGGTAGGCGAAGTGATACACGCCGAGACGGCTCAGGGGCCCGAGCTCTGGCCCCGCGGTCAACAGGGCCGCCGCTTCTGCGCCGTGGGTGGCCGCCGCGTGGGCCGCGCCGGCCCGCACCGAGCCGGGGTGGGAGATCGCGTCGAAGAACCACGCCTGGGTGTCGGCCAGGGTCATCGAGGCCGGCGCCACGTCGACCGGCCGCCGTGGTGCACGTTTGGGAGTGTCGACCGGCGCGGCGCTCGCGCGCTCGGTGCCGAGGGCCTCGAGGGGTCCGCCTTCTTGAGCAACTGGTATAGTAATTTTGTTGCTCATTCATTCACCCACGCCGCTGCACGGTTCGCTTCGGCCACAACATCGTCGAGCGGCGGGATGTCGGCGTCCCACTCCAGGAGGATGCTCGCGTGCGCACCCCGGCGCCACACGTGCCGCAAAAGCGCCCAGACCGGGTCGATGACCGGGCCGATGTGCGTGTCGATGCAGTGGGTGCCGAGGTCGGTGTGGCCCGCCACGTGAAACTGCACCACCCGGTCGACCGGGAGCGTGTCCAGGTAGCGGATCGGGTCGCCGCCGTGGTTGCGGCAGCTCACGTAGACGTTGTTGACATCCAGCAGCAGGCCGCACCCGGTGGTGTCGCAAACCGACGCGAGGAACTCGGCCTCCGGGATGACGTCGGCACGAAAGCCGACGTAGGTCGATGGATTCTCCAGGATGAGCGGCTGGCCCCACACCTGCTGCACGGCCTCGACCCGCGCGATGACGTGGGCGAGGCTCTCCCGGGTGAGTGGCAACGGGAGCAGGTCATGGGAGTTCTTCCCGAGCACGCCGGTCCAACACAGGTGGTCGCTGACCCAGCGCGCGCCGATCCGATCGCGAAGCCGGGCGACCGACCGGAGGTATTCATGATCCAGGGGGTCGGTCGACCCGATCGACAACGCCACCCCGTGCATCACCACCGGGTAGCGGGCCGCCACCTGGCTCAGGACATCGAGCGGGCGGCCCTCGGTCTCCAAGAAGTTCTCGGTGATGATCTCGAACCACCCGACCGGCGGCCACCGGGCCAGCAGGTCGCGGTAGTGCGTGGTGCGCAGCCCCACCCCGATCCCGAGGTCGGGGTGGCCGAGGCGGGGCGTGCGCATGCGGCTACATGACCTTCGGCGACTTGCAGCCGCCCTGGCCCTTGCACTCGTTCTTGCCGGCGCAGTCGTTCTTCGCGGTCTTGCAGCCGCCCTGCGCCTTGCAGTCGTTCTTGCCGGCGCAGTCGTGCTTGGCGGTGGCGCAGCCCCCCTGCCCCTTGCACTCGTTCTTCCCGGCGCACTCGTTCTTGTCGGTCTTGCAGGCGCCGTGGCCCTTGCAGGAGTTCATCCCCTTGCAGGCGTGCTTGTCCGCAGCGGCGTCGGGCGTGGCGGTGGCGGTGGTGGCCGCGTCGGCCGCCGGCGGCGGCGCGACGGGCGCGGGCGCGGGTGCCGGGGCCGGCTCGGGCGCGGCCGGCGGGGGGGCTTCCGAGCAGCCGGCGAGAATGCCGGCCATGGCGGCCGCGAGGAGGGTCGTAGAGCTCATGGGTACTCCAGGGGGTGGGGGTCCGCCGGTTGGATGCCTCGGCCGGCGCGCGGTTTCTAACCGGTGGGCGAAGGCCCGCGACCCGGCGGGAGGGCGGCGCCCGCCGCCGGCCTTCGCGGCGCCTTCAACGCCAGCTCCTCTCCACCGCCGCGCACACCGCGTCGACGGCTCCGGCCGCCGCCGGCAGGATGCGGAACAGGTTCACGAACCCGTGCACCATCCCCGGCACGAACACCGTTTCCACCGGGACGCCCGCCGCCTCGAGCCGCGCCCCGTAGGCGCGCCCTTCGTCCACCAGCGTGTCGAGTCCCGCCAACGCCAGGACCGCCGGCACGTGCCCGAGCCGCGCGGCGTAGATGGGGCTCGCCCGCGGGTCGAGGCGCAGCGCAGCGTCGGGGACGTAGGTCTCGTAGAACCAGCGCACGTGGGCGTTGCTCATGTAGTAGCCCTGGCCGAAGGTGTGGCGGCTCGGCCGTTCGTGCACCATGTCGGTGCCCGGGTACAGGAGCACCTGCACCGCCGGGAGCTCGTCGGCGCCGAGCGTGTTGCACAGGACCGCGCTGAGGTTGCCGCCCGCGGAGTCGCCCCCGACGCCCAGGGAGGCCGCGTCCACACCCAGCGTGTCGGCGTTGGCCCGCAGCCAGCGCCAGGTGTCCACCACGTCGTCGACCGCGGCCGGGAACGGGTGCTCCGGCGCCAGGCGGTAGTCCAGGGCCCACACCCGGCAGCCGACACGCCGCGCGAGCCGAGCACAGAAGGCGTCGTAGGCTTCGGCGTTGCCGGTGCAGAAGCCGCCGCCGTGGAGGTAGAGGAAGCCGCGCCGCCCTGCCCCAGGCGGGACCGTGCTGCGCAGGCGCAAGGTCCGCCCCGCGAGCGGGACCTCGAGATACCCCCGCTCCGCGGGCTCGGGGGTGGGCGCGAACGTACGCTCCGCGAGGTCGATGAGCGCGCGCTGGGCGCCGACCGACAGCGCGTGCGGGTCCTGGTGGTCGAGCTTGAGGAAGGTCAAGAACAGCCGTGTCCGCAAGTCGACCGGTTGGCCCTCGATCTCTTCCGGAACGCGGACCATCCGGCGCGCGAGGGCGTCGGGCGCCTCCATGGCGGCGACGAGGGCCTGGACACGCACACGATCGACGAGTGACATCGCTCCCCGGTATGCCGGTGCCCGCCGTCGCGCGCTACGTCGCGGACATGCTGCTCCTCCTCGTGCTCGCCTGCGACGACACGCCCACCCTCCGCGTGGTGAGCCCCGACGAAGGCGCCCGCGTTCCCGCGGGCCTGCCCGTCACGCTCGAGGTCGGGATCACCCCCGCCGCCGTGCTCGGCGACGTGCAGCTCGAGTTCGCCGCGGGCGATGCGGCGCTCACCGGCGAGCTGACCCTCGACAGCGCCGTCGGCGAGGCCGCGTTCGTCACGTCCGGGCTCCCCGTGGGGGACTTCGTCTTCACCGTCCGCAGCGTGGTCGACGACGGCGACGCCATCTCCGCGAGCCGCGCGTTCGTCGGGTTCGTGAACCAGGCGCCGACGGCGGCGTTCTTCACGCCCGCCGACGGCGGGGCGGTGATCGCGGGGGTGCCGTTCGAGGTGCGCGCGCAGCTCGGCGATGCCGACGACGTCGACGGGGTGGAGGAGCTCGCGCTGGCGTGGACCGGGGTGGCCGAGGGTGCGGCGTCCTCCCCGAGCTCCCTGCTCGGCCCGGGCGAGGTCCACTTCCTGGTCGAGGCCGTCGCCGTCGGCGAGTACACCGTCGGGGTGACCGTGACCGACCGCTGGGGGGCGACCGGCACCACCACGAGCTCGTTCGTCGCGGTCGACGGCGACCTCGACGGCGACGGATTCCCCGACGCGGCGCTCGGGGGCGACGATTGCGACGACGCCGATGCCACCGTGTTCCCCGGGGCCGTCGAGTCGTGCAACGACGTCGACGACGACTGCGACGGCACCGTCGACGACGACGCGGCCGACGCGTCCCTCTGGTACGCCGACGCCGACGGCGACGGCTACGGGGACGGCGGGGCGACCGCCGCGTGCGACCCGCCGGCCGACCACGCCGCCCTCGACGGCGACTGCGACGACGGTGACCCGGCCGTCAACCCGGGCGCCCCCGAACAGTGCGAGACCGGCGTCGACGAAGACTGCGACGGCGAGATCGACACCGACGCGGCGGGCAGCTTCGCCCAGTGGATCGACGCCGACGGCGACACCTACGGGCGCGGCGCGGCCATCTCCGACTGTGTGCTCCACGACGGTTACGCGCTGCGCACCGGCGACTGCGACGACACCCGCGCCGACACCAACCCGGGCGAGCTCGAGGTCTGCGACACCGACGACCGGGACGAAGACTGCGACGGCGACGCGGACGACGACGACACGAGCACGACCGGACAGACGCGCCACTACGAGGACACCGATGGGGACGGCCACGGCGATGCCGCATCGCCCGGCAACCGGTGCGACCCCGGGAGCGGCTGGTCGGCCACCGCCGACGACTGCGACGACACCGAGGACCTGGCGTGGACCGGGGCCGCGGAGGTGTGCGACGACGGCGTCGACAACGACTGCAGCGGGGGCGACGAACGCTGCGCGCCCTCCGGATCGGGCTCGCTCGGCGGCGCCGAGGTGAAGCTGACCGGCGCCGGCGCCAACGGCCTGTTGGGCGACGCGGTGGACGGGGCGGGCGACCGCGACGGCGACGGCACCCCCGACGTCGTGCTCGGGGCGTGGGGCTACGGCACCGGCGGCACCGTGTACCTCGTGGGCGGCGCGGGCCTGTCCAGCGGGTCGGTGTCGGTCGGCACCGCGGTGACGGCCGAGGCGGCGGGCGACGGCCTCGGGTTCGCGGTGGCGGGCTGCGGCAACGTCGTGGGCGGGGCCGGGGCCGACGTGGTCTTCTCCGCGCCGTCGAACGGCTCGGGGAAGGGCGCGGTGTACCTGTGGTCCGGCAGCCGGGGCGCGGGCGCGGCCAGCGCCGCCGACGACGTGATGGACGGCGCCGCGGGCGACGCGCTCGGCGCCGCGCTGGACTGTGGCCGCGACGTCGACGACGACGGCAAGAACGACGTGATCGCCGGTGCCACCGGGTCGGGCGTGGCCTACGTGCTGGACGCCGGAACGCTCAGCGCCCACGCCCGGCTCACCGGCGGGAGCGGCGCCGGGTCGTCCGTCGCGCTGCTCGCCGACGTAGACGGCGATGGGGTCGACGACCTGCTCGTCGGCGACGAGCAGGCGAACAAGGCCTGGCTCGTGCTCGGCTCGGCCGCGTTGGGCAACCTCACGCTCTCCAGTGGCGCCGACGCCGCGTACACCGGGGCGGCGACCGGCGACACGGCCGGCGCCGCTGTGGCCGGCCTCGGCGACGCCGACGGCGACGGGTACGGCGACCTGCTGATCGGGGCGCCGGAGAACGACGACGGCGGGTCGGCGTCGGGCTCGGCCTACGTGGTGCGGGGGCGCACCACACCCAGCACCACCTCCTTGGCGTCGGCCGACCTCGAGCTGGCGGGTGTCGACGCTTCGGACCACGCGGGCGCCGCCGTCGCCGGCCCCGGCGACGTCGACGCGGACGGCTACGACGACGTGCTCGTCGGGGCCTACTACGACGAGACGGCCGGCACCGGGGCGGGCGCGGCGTACCTCTTGTACGGCGCCGCCGCGCTGGGTGGCACGCTCACCGCCGCCGACGCGACGTTCCTCGGGGAGGACACGCGCGACAGCGCCGGCGAAGCCCTCGGCGGGGCGGGCGACCTGGACGGCGACGGCGCCGCCGACCTCGTGATCGGGGCGCCGAGCGAAGCCAGCGCTGCCGCCGGCGCCGGCGCCGCCTACGTGGTGTTCGGCGGCCCCGGCTAGGTCGGACTACTGCCGCTCGTAGGCGGCCTTGTAGAAGTAGTACGACGAAGCGTCGTCACAGGTGATGCTGCCGCCGTGCCACTCGCCGTCCTTGAAGCTCGACGCCTCCTGGAGCGTGCACAGCTTGCCGATGATGCTCGTGCGGTCGGAGTAGTACGCATCGTCGGCCGCGACGTCGAGGATCTTGACCCGCGTGCCGGAGGGCAGGCTCTCCTTCGCGCGGGTGCCGGCGACAGCGGACGAGGGCGCGGCGGGGGCGGCGCCCAGATCGACCAGCTCGACCTTGTAGAAGTAGTAGCTGTCCGAGCCGCAGGTGATGCTGCCGCCGTGGTAGCCGTCGTTGAGGGTGGTCTCGGCGGAGGTGACACACTCCCGGCCCTCGATCTTGGCGCGGTCGCTGTAGTACGCGTCCTCGCTGTGCACCGACACGACGCGCACCTTCTCGTTGGCGGGCACCGGCGCGCTGGCCGAGCCGCTCGCGCCGACCGCGGGCGTGGCCGGCAAGCCGAGCTCGGCGGGGTCGAAGTCCTCCAGCGAGTCCCCACCGCAGCAGCAGCAGGCGCCGGCGGCGAAGACGATGAATGCGACGGGGAGGGCGAGCTTCACGGAGACTCCAGGGGAAGTTCGGCGCAGCTAACCCATATTCAGAGCCGGGAGACACGAACCTGGTAGAAGTACAGATAGCGGCTGCCGCAGGTGACCCCGCCGCCGAACCAGTCCCCGGTCGGGTCGGGGGTGAGGGCCCCCTTCACCTTGCAGCGTCGCCCCACCAACGCACCCTTTTCCCCGAAGTACCCGTCGGTGGCCGAGATGTCCTGGATCTGCACCCGCGCGCCGTCGCGGATGAGGTCGGCGCTCACCACCGGCGGCGGCGTCCCCGGCTCGGCCCGGGTGTCGGGAACCTGGAGCGTCGGGCGCGACGACGGCAGTTGCAGGCTGGTGTGGCTCGGATCGGGCGCGAGCGCCACCTTGTAGAAGAAGTAGGTCTCCCCGTCCCAACACGCGATCGGCCCGCCCTGCCAACCGTCGCCGTGGTAGCGCATGGTCTCGGTGGGGTAACAGTTGCGGCCGACCACCTGGCCGGCGATCTGGTAGAACGCATCGTCCGGCGACAGTGCGACGATGCGCACCGCTTCGCCGGGGCCCGCGGCCCGCACCAACGCGTCGTGGGGGACCACGTCCGGACCCGCCGGGGCCTCGGTCCCCACGGGCGGGGAGGACACCGCCGGCGCCGCCGCGGGCCCGGCCGCGGGTGGCACCGCCACCCGGTCGGACGGAAACTTCACCGAGGACCCGAGCTTCTTGGCGACCGCGTCGGCCCGGAGCGCGGCCGGCAGGACCGCCGTGCCCGGTACGGCCACCGCCACCGACCGCAAGGAGTGCACCTGCCCGTCGGCGCAGCGCAGGTCGCCCGCCCACCAGCCGTCCCCGCTCGACGACAGGCCCTTGGCACCCACGGCGCACAGCTCGCCCAGGAGCGCCCCGCGGGTGTTCGCCGCGGGGTCGGTGGGGGCCACGTCGGTCACGACGACGACGGTGTCGGCGCCGAGCACCAGGGTGCCCGCCCACGCCACGCTCATCCAGTGAAACACCATGGAGCTCCTACTCGGCCGGGCTCAGGGGGCCCGATCGTTGGGTTTCGCCGAACGGCGGCGTGTAGACCAGGTCGTCGATCGCACAGGCGCCGTCGAGACCGACGGTCAGCGCGAGGTCGTGCTGCAGGATCCCGACGCCGTACCCGCCGCCGACCTCGAAGGTCTGGGTGACCCCGCCCGCCTCGACCTGGAGACGCGCCCCGATCGGGGCGCCCTCGATGCGGACCGAGCTGCCCCCGAGCTGGTTCTCGTACAGGTGCAGCGTGTTCACGGTCCACGGCGAGCCCGATCGGGCGTGCGAGGAGCCGGTGACGAGGTCGACGTCGCCGTCCCGGTCGAAGTCGGCCAAGGCCAGGCCGTGCGGCCACGGCTGGTCCAGTCCCGTCTCGGCGCTCTGCTCCTCGAACCCACCACCGGCCTGGTTGTGCCACACCCACATCTGCGTGTCGGGGTAGTCGCTCTCCACCAGCACCACGTCCTGCCACCCGTCGTTGTCGAAGTCGAAGAAGCCCGCCTGCAGGTCGCCGAGGTCGGAGTGGTTGCTACCCGCCTTTCTGAGCAATCCCTGCTCGTCATCGTTGCTCAGGCGTTCGAACTGGCCGGACCCATCGTTGAGCAGGAGCTGGGACTGGTCGGCGGACTGGCCGGCCCACTCGTGCTGGATCTCGGTGTTGTACAGGTCCATGTC